>CBFCYQ010000085.1:0-10722 GCA_965602205.1 uncultured bacterium
ATACCATACGCGGTTTAATCAAGGCCATGAGAAGACCGGCCGCCCGGCCCACGTACTTGTCAAACAGTGTCAGTTCCCCGGACACTTCTTCGGCACCATCAATAAACTCGATCAACGGCCTGAGGTCCGATGACTCCGAGCGAAAGACTACCTCGTCCCCGCAATAGATGACCAGACTCTGTCCGCCGGCCAGAAACTGCTCCAGTGTATACATGCCAAACGCTCACGTAAGAGATAGTGAATCGTCAACTGTCATTTCACAACAGACGGCAAAGGGCTCCGCGATGTCAAGAGGCTTTTAACGGGTAAGGCATCCGAGCCGAAATCCGCCGAGACTGGCTGACTGGAAACGGGAAAAACAGCCGGCGCCTCGTCAGGAACGCGATGTCCTAAAAAGAACTTGAAATTTAGCCGGCCACCCGTAATTTGCGGCACAGCCTTACCTGAAAGGTGACATTTATGGCAATCGATCCTGCAATCGTACAAAAAGCGGTCGAACAGCCGCCGGCGGCGCTGTCCTTTTCCGGCGTGGTGCTGGTTCGCGAAGGCGGCCATACGGTGTTCGAAAAAGCTTACGGACTGGCCAACCGGGCCGAGCCGATCCCCAACACTCCCGACACCAGGTTCGCGATAGCTTCCGGCTGTAAGATATTCACCAGCGTCGCTGTCTGCCGGCTGGTCGAGCAGGGACTGCTCGCCTTCGATGACTGTTTGACCGACTGCCTTGATATCGACTTCCCTCTATTCGACAAAAGGATAACAGTTCACCAGTTGCTGACACATAGTTCCGGCATACCGGACTACTTCGACGAGGAAGCCAACGACGATTACGAGGCCCTCTGGAAAGAGCGACCGATGTATGCCATGCGGGAGCCGAGGGATTTTCTGCCCATGTTCGGGCATCAGGCAATGAAGTTTGCACCCGGGGAGAGGTTTCTGTACAACGATGCCGGCTTCATCGTGCTCGGGCTGATAGTAGAACAGCACACAAAGATGCCCTTCATTGACTATATTCAGGAACACATCTTCGCGCCCTGCTCCATGATGGAGTCCGGCTACTTCGCCACCGACCGGCTTCCAGAGCGTACCGCCTGCGGTTACATCGAGGATGAGTCCGGTACCGGCTGGCGGACCAATTTCTTTGCGGTGCCGATTGTCGGCGGACCTGACGGCGGGGCCTATACGACAGCGAAGGATATGTCAAAATTCTGGTCGGCCCTGTTCGGCCGCAGGCTCCTGGGCGACAAGCTGACACGGCAGTTACTGCATCCTCACATAGCGGCGACGTCCGAGGGCGAGAACATCTGTTATGGTTACGGCGTCTGGATGACCATGAAGGATGATGAGGTCGTGTCGTACTATGTGACCGGATGGGATCCCGGGGTGGCCTTTATCTCCCGCGTGTTTCCCGAAGGCGGCCTCGAGATAACCGTGCTGGCTAACACCAACAAGCCGGCCTTTGAGGTTTACCGTGCCATCATTAAAGCTATCGAGGATAACTAAAGCAGAATAGCTTCGCTCCGGCAGGGGCTACAGCACCATCTTCATAGCGATTGTCTTGCGTTTGTAAGGCAGCGGGCCTATTTCCGCAAGGTCGGTGTACTGAAAGCCCATGTCCTGGTACAGATAGTTGGCAGCCGCCAAAACCCGGCTGGTGGCCAGAACCAGGGTCGCCGCATCCAGTGCGCGAGCCTTGTCGATGGCGGCAGCAACCAGGCGGCGGCCGATGCCGTGTCCGCGAAAGCGCTCCGTAACCGCCATCTTGGCCAGTTCGTATTTGCGGTCAGTGTGTCTGATAAGAGCGCACGTGCCGACAATATCTCCTCCCCACCGGGCAAAGAAAACATAGCCGCCGAGACGGATAATCTGTTTCTGCGGGTCGTTTAAGACTATCCTGTCGTATGGTTCGACCTCAAAATACTTTTCCAGCCATTCGCAGTTGAAGTCGCGAAAATAGCGTGCATATTTGGGTTCGTACTCAATAATATCGATGGACGATCCCATGGCTGATGATTCCGTCAAAATAATGTTTCTCCCTGCAGGACAAACCCGGGGACGCAGGTCCCCGCAGTTATCCGGCCGATGTAGACAGAAGATGAGCGTCTCCCCCTTCTCAGTCAGCCCGCACAGAGGACCCGACAGGGGCTAGCCTGCCGGGTCCGCAATTGAAGCTACGTCCCTATTTCTTGCCGACGATGGAGATATATCTCCTGTCTTTGGTAAATCGCTCACTCACAAAGCGATTAACCTGCTCAACGGAAATATCGTCCACGGTGGCGATGAGGTCAAGAACGAAGCGATGTCCGAAGCCGAGATATTCATAATAGGCCATGTAATTCGCCCGACTGGACTTGCTCTCGACCTGGGGTATCAGATTGTTTTTGAGGTTGCTTTTGGCGTCGGCTAGCTCATCGGCGGTGATGCCGTCGGCAACGAGTAGCTGCCACTCACGGTCCAGGGACGCCAGGGCGGTCCGGACCTTGGTGGTGTCGGTTCCGATCGCAGCCCGGAAAGCGGCGCAATGCTTGCTGATGTCGTATGTGGTATAAATCGCGTAGGCGAGTTTTTCTTTCTGACGCAGGTACCATAGCCGCGCTCCGACATTGTTCCCCATAATCTCGTTGAGCAAAGCGACATAGGCAACCTCGGCTGCCTTGAGACGATCCAGGGCCACGCCCATGAAAACAAACGATTGGTTGCGTTCGAAGGGGATAAAGCCGGTTTTCTCCGGTTGGAGGGTCGGCGGCGGAGCTGCAATCTGCCGGGCATCGGCCTTGATTACCCCCAGCTTGCTGTTGACAAGGGCCACGATGCGGTCGGCTGGCTGGTCGGTGGCAATCGAGAAGATTATATTTTTGCCCCCGACGTACTCGTCGTAATGCTTGCTTATCTGCTCGGTGGTGATATTTGAAATTGTCTCCACCGTGCCCAGTGTCGGCAAACCGTAACCCTGATTGCCGTAGGCCGTCTTCCAGAACAGTTTGCTGGACGCCTGACCCTGGCTGTCATCGGATGCCTTGATGTTGCCCTCGACTTCCTGTTTCAATTTACTCAACTCGTCCTCGGGAAACGTCGGTGCGGTCAACGACCTGGAGATGATCTCCAGGACCTCGTCGAAATTTTCGGACAGCGCGGCAAACGAAATAGTGCTGTAGTCCCGGTAGCAGTAGACCGAGACGCTCGCTCCCAGGAAATCCAGTCGTTCGGTTATCTCGGAGGCCGTCATGACGTCATTGCCCTTCAGCAGCATCTTCGTCATTAGGTTCGTAATACCGTTGTTCTCGGCGGTTTCCGTCAGAACGCCGCCTCCAATAAGAATTCTTGCCCCTGTCAGGGAAGTGCTTTCGTCGTGGTTGACAAGAACGGTGATTCCGTTGGCCAGGGTTGTTTTGCCGTAGCCTTTCTCTCCGATCTCGATCGGCTGAAGCCTGTCGCCGCACCCGTACAAGAAAGACAGTCCTGTCAGAAGGGCAATTGCCTGTATACTCTTTAATATTTTCATCTGGGCACCACCATCGTTTTGACGTATGAATCGGTATCGAGATATTTCCTGGCCGCGGCGTTCAGTTCGGCCAATGTCACTTTTTCGATGTTATCGGGGTAGTCGAGCACAAATTGATATCCGATGAACGAATTATACTGAACCATCTGATTGGCCATATCGAGACCTTCCTCCGTGGCCAGTAAGAAGCTGGTCTTGATGGAGTTTTTGGCCTTACGCAACTCTTGTTCGGTAAATCCGTTCTTCTTGACATCTTCGAGCACCTCGTTGGCGGCTTTTTCCACGGCGGGAATATTCTCGGGGTCGACGGTGGCGAAGGTGAACATCATTCCTTCGTACTTCGACGTGTAGAAAGGAAATTGAACTGAGTAGGCCAGTCCCAGCTCGTCTTTCAATTTTTTCCAGAGGCGACTGGACTGGCCTCCGCCGAGAAGATTGGCCATGATATCGACCGTGAACTGATCCCGGCTGTCCGCTTTGGGGCCGAGCATGCTCATGAGCAGGTAAGCCTGGTTGACGTCTTTAACGATTCTGATCTCGCGCACGGTGTCGCTTTTCGGTGGAGGGGTGTACTTGTCGACAGGATCGGCCCCCCTGGGAAAGGCGCCGAAATACTTCTTGACCACTTCCAGTGTGCTGGCCGCATCAAAATCGCCGACCACGGCCATGGTCATATTGTTGGGAGCGTAATATCGCTTGTAATAAGCGTACACGGAATCGCGCGTGACATTCCTGACATTTTCCTTGGGCCCCAGCACGTTCTTGGAATACGGGTGGTTACCGTACAATTCCTTCAACGATGACCGATAGGCCTTGAGAAACGGATTGTCCTCGGTGATATTTATCTCTTCCAGCACAGCGTGACGCTCCTTGTCCATTTCTTCTTCAGGGAAGTTGGAGCGGAAGAGCATATCGGCATGGATTTTCAAACCGAAATCCAGGTTCTCCTTCGGCAGCGAGATAACGAAGTCTGTCCAGTCCGACGACGTGAAGCCGTTGAAGTAGGCGCCGTGCCTTTTCATGGCGTCGCCCAATTCGTCACCGGTCATCCCCTCCGTTCCCCGAAAGAGAATGAGGTGCTCTAAAAAGTGAGTGGCGCCATCGAAATAGTCGGATTCATTTTTCGCTCCGACTCCGATAGCAGTGGAGATATTGACTTGAGGAACCTGATGGTTCTCCAGGATCAGCACCGTCAAGCCGTTGTCGAGCGTTTCAACCAGCCACTCGGCCGAAAAGCCGGTCACGGGCAAGAACACGGCAAGAAAAAACACAACCAGCATTAACCGCATAATGGGGTCTCCTCCGTTGTTTAACTTATGAGTGAGCTTATGTATACATGAACCAGTTGCTAATCAGAGATTGCCCAGCCGTTGGCGTATGGGTTTGTTGCTATCTTAATTACTACGTCAGCATGAGCCGATTGTTACATGGCTACGAGCGGACTTCTCAGACAGCTTGTCAGGGCCTTTTTGACTCCGCTCGGCGACGTTTTCTTTATCACAATCCGCTCGCACTGATTGAACGCGGCCAAAGCCCGGAGCCTGTCAGCCAGGGCGGCAAGAAAGTCGTCGGAACACTTGAATTTTTCCTCGAACACAAGATTCTGGATGATCAATGTGCGCTGTTTGCGGTCGGCTTTGGGGTCGAGCCGACCGACCAAATCAGTGCCCCAGAGAATCGGCAGGACAAAATAGCCGAATTTCCGCTTGGCCGGTGTCACGTAGCACTCGAGGGCATAGTCAAAATCGAAAAGCCGCCGAACTCTTTCCCTGTTGATGATCAGGTTGTCGAACGGCGAGAGCAGATGAACCGGTAAGGTCCGGCTTCGACGCCGATGCACCTTGTCGAGCATCCGGGTGGCCGCATAGTACCGCGCGCGATCGTCGTCATCCACCATAACGGAGGTTACTTCCCCGTTATCCAGCATCTCCTCGAGGGCTTCCGGTACCTGATCCTTTGCCGAGGCCTGAAGATGCGCATCGCGCGCGCCTTCCGGTTGCATAAAGGTACGGATATCCTTTTCGCCCGCGGCACCGAGAGCAAGCAGTGCCCGGTGCACCTGGAAACGAGCCAGTTCGGCCTTGTCGGGCAGGCTGGTGTCCAAGTCTTGCGGCAGGACACGTTGCGTCAGGTCATAGACTTTCTGGAAATTGCGTCTTTCGGCGATCATCACCTCGCCTTTCCAGAAGAGCAACTGCAGGGCCGCCCTGATAGCCTGAGGGTCTTGTGGTGCCCGGCCTTTGTTGATCAAAAGCCTGGCGTCATTCGAAGTGAGAGGCCCTTCCCGGCGGATGCGCTCCAGCACCGGTTTCATCAAGCTGCCGTACTTTTGCCGCCACTGAAGCGTCCAGGTATTGCGCGACTGATCGAAACGCCGCATGCGCGCCAGGTAGTACCGGTAGTCCGCCATCGGCAGATACGAGGCGGCGTGTCCCCAGTACTCGAATAGACGACGGTCTTTCGCGTGGAGTTCGTCGAGCATAATCGGATCGTAATCAGGCCGGCGTGTCCACAGCGTATGGTGATGTGCCCGCTGGATAGCGGTTATGGTGTCGATCTGAATATAACCCAGTTTTTCTATAACTTGGGCCACGCCTTCTTTTTCCCTGGGCAGTTTGGTTTTGCCGTCCAGAAGCTGCGCCTCAATGGCTATCCGCTGGGCCTGTTGCCTGGCAATTCTGATCGTCGGTCGATCCGTCACAGTATACCTGTCGGTTTGAGGTCCCTGACAGCCTCAGCGTCTATCAGGTCGATATTGCCAGGGACGGTTAATCCGTCGTCGCGAGTCAGCAAACGAATATAAGCGAAATCGCACGATTGACAACTAGTCTCTCGACATCAATTCACTTTGAAGTTAATATTGAAAAGACCGTAACAGCTCAGACAAGCTGCTTGGCCACGCCGTGTGACTGCTTGATGCAGTCATTCAATCCGATGCCCCGGTAGGCGTTACCAGCCACATAAAGGTTGCCGATGGCTGCCAGTGCGCTCTCGATCCGCTCCAATATTCGCTGATGGCCCAGCCGGTACTGCGGGATACCCTGTTGCCAGCGATACACCCGCACCAGTTCGGGCTCCCCGGCCACGCCGATTATGGAACCAAGATCATCTCTGGCAATCCGGACAACCTCGTCATCGGAGAGAGATGCGACCTCGTGGTTGCCATCACCCCCGATCATGACGCGGAACTGCACGCGACCATCCGGGGCACGGTTGGAGAAAATCGACGATGTCCAGATGGAACCAAGGATGCTGCGGTTTTCTTTTTGGGGCACTAGAAAGCCGAAGCCGTTAAGCGAATTGGCGACGGCCCGGGAGTCATAGCCAAGACACACCACGTCGATGGGCGCGTAGGGTATGGAGACCAGAGCCTGCTGCAAATCGTTTGAGAGCCCGCCGACCATCTGCGAGGCATTGAAAGCCGGGACGGCCAGAACCACGGCCTGTGCGCTCTCGCGCCCGCCGTCGGCAAAACGGATGCTGAACTCGTCGTTCTCTCGAGTCAACCCGGTGACGGCTCGCCCGACGGTGATCCAGTCCCGATAAAGCTGTTCAAATCGGTCAATAATGCCGTACAGCCCCCCTCGGAACGACGTCAAATGACCCGCCGGGCCGCTTGGCCCTCCGGATTTGCGGCCCTCGCGCCGGGCTTTTCTGCCTTTGGCGATCATCGCCTTGAAAAGGGAACCATACTCGGCTTCCATTTCCCTCATGATGGGAAAGCAGGAGGCCAGCGAGAGGCGGTCAGCCAGTCCTCCGTAAACGCCGGAGACCATCGGCTGCACGAGGTAATCCGCGGCTTCGCGCCCGATACGTCGAGCGACGAAATCGTAGATGGACTCATCAGCTCCGTTGATCGAGGGTTTGACGAAGGGTTCCATCAAAATACGCAGGCGTCCCGGCAGGCTCAGAATGTCAGACATCATGAAGCTGACCGGAGACATCGGCACCTCGCGCAGCCGGCCGCCGCGCAAAATAAAGCGCTTGCTGACATTCTCGTTGGCCCGTTCAAGGCGGTCGCGCAGACCCAACTCATCGCACAACTGAAGGGTCAGCGGTTCCCGGTCCAGAAAACCGTTGGGACCCCAGTCAAGACTGTAACCATCGACGTTATCGGTACCGATAGTGCCACCCAGCCGCGTGTCGGCCTCGAACAACCTCACCGAACCATCCGGTTTCAACCGTCGCAGATAGTGCAAGGCGGCCAGTCCGGAGATGCCCCCGCCGATTATGGCTACGTCATATCGTGACGCCACTGCGCAACCTCCTGAGAATCAGAGCGCTCAACACCTCAGCCAGGCGCCGGTCGTCGTTGAACATGGGCATACGGCGCAACCGATGGCCCTCATCGCCCAGCAACCCTTTCAGCTCGATATCGATCTCGTACAGAGTTTCAATGTGATCACACACAAAACTTATGGGCACCACAAAGAGATCGCCGCTTCGCTCGGACAGCAATCGCCGGGCTTCAGCTACCGTGTCGGGTCCCACCCACGTCACCGGACCGGTGCGGCTTTGAAAGGAAACGAAATATTCGCGGTCCCCGGCGGCCAGTTGTGCAGTCCGCCGCACCTGGTCGACGTAGGGGTCTCCTTCATCGACAAACCTCTGCGGCAGGGAATGGGCGGAAAAAAGAAGGGTGTCCTCGGGGTCTATATGGCCGTCAATGTAGTCTTTCAGCAAGGCCGTGTATCCCGGCGCGTCGTGAAAATCGTTTACAAAGACCGCTTCCATCTCCGGCATCTCCTTTAGAACCCGCGTCGCTTCCGCAAACGAAGACCCCACGGTGGCGGCGCTGTACTGCGGGTACATCGGGACAAAACAAACTTTCCGAAAACCGTCCTCGTAAGCTTTCCTGACGGCGCTGTGGATAGTAGGACGGAAGTAGCGCATACCGACGTAACACTTAAAGCCATTCAGACTGCGGGCCAAGCCCTGCTCGACCAGGGCGGCCTGTGCCGATGTCCATTTCATCAGCGGTGAAGCGCCACCTATCAGGCGATAGTGCTCCTGGACGCTTTTTGACCGCAGGCGTGATATCAACTTGGCGAAAGGTTTCTGAAAAAGCCGACCACCGGGCAGGCGGATGAGGCTGCGGTCGGAGAAAATGTTATACAGATATTCCGGAATATCTCCGGGCGCATCGGGTCCGCCCATGGCCAGCAGGATCGCACACGACCTGTTATCACGGTCGGTCATAACTTATATTGTCCTTGAGAAGGTGCCTGCCGTACTCTTCCGGTCGGCGGTCAGATAAGCGTCGAAGAGCATGGCGATGTTGCGGACAAAGGTTCTTCCCAGCGGTGTGACGCGAACGCCGTCCTTTTCGATCAGCACCAGCCTGTCATCAACGAAGGCGTCAAGCGACTTGTGTTCGCTGGCGAAGTAATCGCCGTAGGTGATTCCAAAACGCTCCTGAAAGCGGGCATAGTCCAGCCGGAAATTACACATCAGGGAAGCGATGACATATTGCCTGACCAGGTCATCGTCCGACAGCTTTTTCCCTCGGTACACAGCCAGCCCGTGCTCACTCACCGAACGCTTGTAGCTGTCGACTTTCGAGACGTTCTGGAAAAAAGAATCCGCCACGTAGCTGATAGCCGACATACCCAGCCCGATCATTTCCGGCGCGGACTGCACGGTGTACCCCATGAAATTGCGGTGCAGACGACCATCCGTCTGGGCCAGGGACAACTCGTCCTCCGGCAAAGCGAAATGATCCATGCCTATCTGTCGATAGCCGGCCGCCGTCAGACGCTCCACGGCCGCGGCGAAGAGTTCGTATTTCAACTCTGTCGGCGGCAGTTCTTCCGGATTGATCTTCGCCTGGTTCGCCTTCAGGGACGGCAGGAAGGCAAATGAATATATCGCCAGTCTGTCCGGCCGGAGTTGCAGTGTCAACTCCAGGGTACGGTTAAATCGTTCCAGGGTCTGACGCGGCAGACCGTATATCAGATCGAAGTTGACACCCTTGAATTGCAGGGTCCGGCAATGATTCAGAATCTTCTCCACCTGCTCGAAAGACTGGATCCGTCCGACGGCATCCTGAACGTCGGGGTCGAAATCCTGCACTCCCAGCGAAACGCGATTCAACCCCCGGCCGGCAAGGAAGTCCAACTGCTCGACGGTGGTAACGCGAGGATCGACCTCGATCGATTTCTCGCAGGCACCGGTGGGGTGGAACAACGTGTCAATCCGGTCAAGGATTCTGCCAAGACCTGAGACACCTATGAAAGTCGGCGTGCCCCCGCCAAAATGTAGCTGGGAAATCTTGTTGCGCTTTTCCAGGTGCGATGCTGCTCGCTCGATTTCCTTCACAAGCGAATCCAGGTAGGCATCCACGCTGGCCTGTCTCTTGACGACCGAGGTGTTGCAGCCGCAATAGTAGCAGCGCTTCCTGCAGAACGGAATGTGGCAGTACAGGGCCGTGGGTTGATCCGGCGACTGGGAAGCGGTCGAAAGGGCCTGCCGGTATTCCTCCACACCGACATCCTCACCCCAGACAGGGGCGGTGGGGTAGCTGGTGTATCGCGGCCCCGGCCGATCGTATTTTCTCAGAAGATCAACGGGGACCTTGGTGGAAGTTATGCTGTCCGGCACGATTGCCTCCGATAGCTGTGGACCGTCTCCACCAGAGCCTGAACCGACTCCAGCGGTGTTTTCGGCTGGATACCATGACCAAGGTTGAAAATAACGGAATCGAGATTGTCCATGGAGTCAAGAATGCGGGTGGCCCGTTCGACGACGTGCTCAGGCGTACCGAACAAAACCGCCGGGTCCAGATTGCCCTGGACCGACTTGCCGGGCAGCGCCCGGGCGACCTGGTTCATATCGACGCGGTAATCCACGCCGATCACTTCACAATCAATATCCTTCAGAGCCTCGAGATAGGGTGAGACATTGTTTACAAAAAAGATGCGGGGCACCTGCGATGATTTTAAGCCGTTGAATATGCGGTTGACCAGTCTTGCCGACCATTCGACAAAATCGTCTCCGGAAAGGATGCCGCCCCAGCTCTCGAAAATCTGGACAGCCTCGGCCCCGGCGTCAATTTGCGCCTGCAGATAACGCCCGATGACATCGCTCAGCAGTTCCAGCAGTTGTTCGGCGGCCCGGGGATGTTCATGAAGGAAGCGTTTCGGGGCGTCGAAGTTTTTGGATCCTTTACCCTCGATCAGGTAGCAGGCCAGCGTAAACGGGGATCCGGCAAAGCCTATCAG
>CBFCYQ010000086.1:0-10525 GCA_965602205.1 uncultured bacterium
TACCTTCGCGTTCGGCGACAAAACGCGCCAGGGCGTGAGAGTTGCATATACACCCGTCGTACCTGTCTCTGACCAGGCGGAGGATTTTCTGTTTCGCTCGCTGCGGTTTTTCACTGGTTATGAAACCGCGTCGAGAGGTCAGCAGTCGCGGTTTGCGAACAACCAGCGAGGCGACAGCGGTCAGCACCACCGAGTCGAAATAGTGGGCGTGAATCAGGTCGAAGTTCTGTTTCCGGAGGTAGGCTGTAAAGCGGCGGGCAGCCGGCACGGTCGCCAGTCGGAGGAGTCCGGGCGCGGAGAGAACTTTGACCGGGAAGGGCGGAGGGTTGCTTTGCAGCCACTCGGAGTCGCGCAGGCAGACCAGGTGGGCCTCAAACCGGTCTTTGTCCAGGCCGTTCATGACGGCCAGCAGTTGTTTTTCAGTGCCGGCTGACGGCGTGGCAATGGCATCTATGACGAAAGCTATTTTAGTCATTTTGAGGGGCCTTACCTGACAACACCTGCCGGTATATATCACTCAGCTTTTGCATCTGGAGTGTGAACGAGAAAGACTCTTTGATTCTTTCGAAGCCGTTCTCGGCATAGCGCCGCCGCCTGCGGTCGTCGTCCAACCGCAGCAGGGCATCGGCCATAGCGGAGCCGTCCCTCGCCGGCACCAGGTATCCGTTGTAGTCATTTTCTATTATCTCCGGAACGCCGCCGACGGCGGTCGCGACTACCGGGACGCCGACGGCCAGGGCTTCAAGCACGATATTGGGCAATCCTTCCGACAGCGAAGGATTGACGAGAATATCCGCACCCTTAAGGCAGCCTATCAGGTTCTTCTCGAAGCCGGGACATTTGATGTTTTTCTCGTGACCGCCGGTTTTTACGAGCCGCCTGATTCTTTCCAGGTCCGGCCCGTCGCCGAAGAGGATAAAATAGAAGTGCGGGTTGCGGGTGATGACTTCGGCCGCCGCCTCGACGAGATATTGCTGACCTTTTTCCAAGGAGAAGCGGCCGGCACAGACGGCTACGGCGGCGTGATGGGGGAGATTGAATTTCCGGCGCAAATCCACCGGATCGACACTTGTGAACTGGTCCGGTTCCACGGCGTTGTGGACGACGGAAACCTTGTCGCGGGAAACCAGGAGCCGACGCAGGCGGCGCTTCTGGGCGTGGGACACGGCTACGATGCGGTCGGCGAAGCGCAACACGATCTTGTCAGCCAAGTGATAAAGACGAACCTTAAGATTCTCCCGTGTCCAGCCGCGCGAGAAAGCAATCCACCGGGCCCGCGTTCCCCTGACGGCCCGGTAACCGATAATGTTGGTGCGGTAGTCATGGGTGCACAGAATATCGATGCCCGACTGGATGAGGTACTTCCGGACGAGCTTGATGGAGGCGGTATCATAGGCGCTTTTCACGTTGAACAGATGGACCGCAATGGAATCGGCGGCGGCCCTGTCCAACAGGTCCGGCTGGCGGCCCTTCTCGGCGAACGAGCCGAGGATGACATCAAATTCGGAATCAGCGGCGGCTTTTGCATGATAATGCAATTGGCGTTCAGGACCGCCGTAGAAGTTCGTGGCCCGCAGATGTAGTACCCGGTGCTTGCCCATGACTATTTCCTGTCCGTTCTCACCCAGCCCATCTTCTTGTGTTTAAAGACCGCCTTCAGTTGCACCAGGAAGTACCAGACGGCATACTTCGGAATGTGAATGAGGGCCTTGACGGTGGCGCTCTTGTTACGTACGAAGGCAATGCCCAGCAGGAGGTAGACAACCAGCAGTGCCGCGAGAGCGCCGCCCCACAGTGCGTAGAAAAGTCTTTCACCCGCCGGGAGCAGCAGTGAGAGCAGGACGGCGATGACCGCCAGGTAGATCAGTGCCGGTCGGCTCAGCAGCAGGAAAGAGAAGGCCAGCTCGGCAAGCTTCCATCTCCGTTTCACCAGGGCGGTTTTGAACAGCGACAGGGCTTTCTGCCGGATGAGCAGAAAAGTTCCCGATGCCCAGCGCATCTTCTGGTCGCGGGACTGGTCATAGCTGGAGGTGGCGGCCGATAAAACAGCGCTTTCGTGCGAAAAATCGATGCGGATACCGTTCTCCAGCAGTTTGACGGCATAATCCACATCTTCGGTGATCGAGTGCGAGTCCCAGGGATGTTTGTTGAGAACTTCGGCAGAGATGGCCATGCCCGTGCCGCGCAGAAGTATCGGCAGGTTCAGGATAGCCCGCGGCTTATAGAAGAGGAGGTTTTCGACGACACTGGCCATGTGTTGCAGGTGGGCCAGCGGAGTATCCTTTTCTCCGGTGAAGCCGTAGTAGAGCTGGACGGCGCCATAGCCAGCCTGGAGCGATCCGGCCATGGCCGCAAGCATATCGGGCTGAACCCTGGTGTCGGCGTCAACGACGGCCACGGCATCGAATTGGTCAAGGTCATGCTCTGCAATAGCCCATTCGAGAGCGTAGCCCTTGCCGCGTTCGGCCGGGTTGTTCCTTTCGAGAACCTCGACACCCTGCGCGGCTGCCAGTGCGGCCGTTTTGTCGGTGCAATTGTCGGCAATCACGACGATGCGGGTGGGGCCGGTTGGCCGGACCTGCCGGAGACTTTCAATTGTCGGGATGATTACGTTTTCTTCGTCATGGGCTGGAATCAAAACCAGGAAACGGCACTCGCGCGCGAGAGGGGCATATGATCTCCGACCGACCACAGCCACCGCCGCCAGGAGGTAAAGGTAGCCGACGGCCAGGGTGAGAATGACCAGAAGGGCGGCGGTAATAATTTCAATCACTGGCAAAGTTGCGTTCCTTCTTCTATGACGGCTGCGGTCGCCGAACCCTGGAAATCACGTACTGATACTTGCCGGACGGAGCCCGTTCGATCCGGGTCACATACTGCGTCTCATAGCGCAAGCCGGGGCCCAGAGTGTCGGAGAATCTTTTTACCAGTTTATCCAGCCCGGGTTCGAAAGAGCCCGGCGAGGCCTCGACACGGATGACAATCCTGTCCAGTTCCACCTGCTCAATCTGCAGGCGGGCGTTAATACCCGTCTGTTCGACTAGATGGGTGACTTTAATCCCGCTGATACCGGACCCGTCAGGCCGCCAGATAGTGCTGGCCTCCCGGCCCTGAATGTTGCGGAGGCGGGGTGAGACCATGCCACAGGAGCAGGGGGTCGGGTCCAGTTCGGCAAAATCCCCGGAGTGGTAGCGAATCAAGGGCATCCCCAGGTTCAGCAGGTCGGTGACGAGAAGCCGGCTCAGGCCGGAAGCGCTGTCGGTTTCGACGGTCTCCAGGTAGACGCTGTCGGTGAAGATATGCTGACCCTGGTGAGCCGGACATTCTACCGCCACAATGCCGTACTCACGGGCCCCGTAGCGTTCGAGCACCTCGTCGGCAAAAACAGCCTTGATCTTGTTCCTCTGAAAGTCGTGGAGAGGCTCGGCGGTAGTGGAGAGAACCGGTACTCTGACACCCGAGACCTCGCCGGCCTCGATTCGCTGGGCGAGATCGTAGGCCAGGGAGGGATAAGCAGATACCAGGGGTGGATGATAACGGCGGGTTCGGTTGACGAAATCCTGGTAGTTTTCGTTAGAGAGCCGGCTGACGTCCATGAAGTATTGCCGCTCAGCCCACTGCCTGACCAGGCGGGCTTTCCAGCCGGAAGGCATAACTACATCCGGCGTGGCTCCCCAGAGCCAGCCGTGCCACTGACCGTCCCGCCAGCCGAAATAACGCGCCCAGGCCAGATCGATGCCCCGGCGACAGGTCTGGCAGGGGCGGCTTCGAAAGAAAGCGAGTTGTTGTCCCGAAGTGCCGCTGGTCTGCGAGGTGCACATTTTGCCTTCCGGTAGGCACAGGATAGCGTCCATGTTGTCGATGAGATCACTCTTGGTCAGTTCCGGAAGCCGGGCCAAGTCGGAGAAGTCTTTTATGTCGCCGGGTCGGAAACCGACCTGGCGAAATCGTTCCCGGTAAAAACGACTGTTGTTGTAGGCGTAATCGACCAGACGTGTCAGGGCGGTCAGTTGCCTGAAGAGCAGTTCGTCGGCAGAGTGGAACATACTCTTTCGGGTGCTACGGGCGCAACGGTACATGGCGCTTTTGCCGCGGTGTACGGTGAGAGCATAGCGGCCCAGACCGGCGATGAGTTCAAAAGGTGTTCTCATATCCTTTTTTGTCTTTTCCCCGGTGTGGTGGCAGATCAGTTACACTGTATTGCACCGGGAAGGGCTTTTTTTGTTCCGACAGCCCGTTACTTGTGATTATCGGCCATATACGGATGTCTTTTATAATTATGGGGTTACAATGCCGTTGTCAAGGAGACTAATCCCGGCGCCGAGCCGGAGAGGCAGCTTCGCCGGTCGGTGATTCCACAGCGGTCTTTTCGGCCGGTTTTTCACCTTCGAAGCGGAGCTTGACGAGGTTGGCCATAACAGCCAGGAATCCTGCGAATATATACCAGTTGAAACGGTACAGGTTGTGGCTGAACAGCCCTTGCACGAAGAGCATGACAAGTCCCAGTTTTACAGCCTCGGTCATGTAGAAGACGAAATCCGGAGAGCTGTCCGATTCCAGATATTTCCATCGTACATACTTGATATTTTGCACGTAGCGGAGGAGGAAGAAAATGAAGGCGATCACCCCCAGGAGGCCGAGTTCCCCGACCAGCTTGCCGACGAGGTTATGGGCGTCGGTCCAGTCGCCGCCACTGGCCCGATGATGCCAGCGGAAATTCCCGATGCCGATACCGGTCAGCGGGTTTTGCAGAAGGAACTGGAAACCCAGGATCAGACCGTTGATGCGCCCGTAAGCGGACGCTCCGGCGCCATATTCATCTTCCTCTCCGACGGCGAGGATAGTGAGAAAGCGTTCCTGGTACTGTCCCGGCATGGCGGCAGCCACCACGGCAACGACGGCCAGGACTGCGGCCATGGCTCGAATCCGGTGCCGGGAATGCCAGCCGATCAGCAGCATGACAACCAGGGCTCCGATCATACCGCCCCGGGAGCCCGTCAGTATGATAGTCCACAGGCAGCTGAGTAACATGGTCAGCATTAGTAACTTCAGTAGAAAGCTCTTGTGCGCCTTGGCGACATAGAACAGGAAGGGGATACCCATTATGAGCGAGTTGGACATGGTGTTGGGGTCGACGTAGTCATCGCCGAGCGAGCGTGCCCGCTGGATGCCCTGCTTGAATTCAAATTCCCCCGTGTAGTAGAGAATGGCTGACGATATCGCCAGGAAGGCGACCGAAAGGGCATACAGGACAATCACCGCCTTGAGTTTGCCGGGCGTGTCGACAATTCGAACGAGGAGAACATAAACCAGGAATATTCTGAAGAACTTGAAGAACTGGTTCCAGGCTGTTTGCAGATCGCTCGCTCCCAGAATGGAGACGAAGGCGGCGGCCAGGAGAGCCAGGAAGGCGTAATCGAGATGGAACAGCTCAAAGCGCTTTCGCACAAAAGCGATATTCAAGGTCAGGCCGGTAATCACCAGCACGGCGATGATTTTTTCGTAAGGAACGGGAATACGGCTCATGATGGGAAAAAGTTCGTTGGGATTCAGAAAAAAGATGATGAGGTACGCTAATAGCCCGGCAAAGGGGAATTTGACCGCGGCTGCTACGAACAGCAGCCCCGCGACGAGGACAAACGGTATCCAGTGATAGGGGGAAGGCAGAGCCAACATAACGGCAGTTACTACCATGAAAACAAAAAAGCCCACGAAGTACAGGTGGGTGGCTTTCAGGTAGACCCGCGTGGGGCGACCGCTGCTGTCCCGTGTAACTTCCATCGTATTCGTCCAGACCTTGCGCTTATCAATATTATCGTAAATTTCAACAGCCTGCTTAAATATACGGGTCCCAAACCGCCAGTCCAATACTATTATGGACAGGTGCCATCAGGTATTGTCGCGAAGCCTGGAGATGGTGAAGCGGTGTTTTCCGCCGGCGGTCGGCTCAATACGTTGCGTGCGGATTATCTCGAGCCCGACGCCGGGGCCGACCTTTTCGATGACGGCCTGCCTGAGGGACTCAACGTCGACCTCATCGGTCCGGGGGACGATGTAGAGCCTGAGGTCGGTGGGAGTTTCCTGCACGAGTTGGAACTGCTTGATGTCGGGACGGTCGTAGAAGAGGTGCGTAAAAAACTCCCCGTGTATGGACTTGCCGTTGACCACGATCATGTCGGATATCCGTCCATGGATTTTGTCGAGCAACGGATAGGTGCGCCCGCACGAACACCGCCCCTCTTTGACCGAGGCCATATCGCCGTTGACGTAACGGATGAAGGGGAAATAACGGTTGGTAAGATCGGTGATGGCCACCTGTCCCATCTCTCCCGGCGGCAGGGGGCGGCCATCGTCATCGACGACCTCGACAATCCTTCCCGAGGCAAACACGTGCAAACCCTGGTGGGTGGGGCACTCGGCGGCTATGTTATTGGTCTCACGGGAGCCATAGAAATTATATACGCCGGTCTGGAAGGCTTTCTGGATGGTATCACGCTGGAAATCAAGAAGCATCTCCGCCGAAGAGCGGACGGCCACCGGCCGGAAAGCCAGGGGGACCGTGCGATTGATATATTCCGCTACGTGGTGCAGGGAGGAAGCATAGCCGTAAATATATTTTGGTTTAAAACGGTTGATCACGTCGATGAAGCCCGCCACCGCCTCGTCGGTCATAGCGAAGGAGTTCAGTTGCTTTACACGGTTGATGCGCAGCATCCAGCGGTCATAGCGGGAGGCGTCTTTGAGGTCGCGGTCGGCGCCCCAAAAGACGGCCGTTTTATCGCCCGGCTTGATGCCCATCCAGCTCTGGAACATTAGGCGGCTGGCGGTGCTGAAGGCGGCATAACTCCGGTCGTGGTAGAAGCGCACCGGTTCCCCGGTGGAGCCGCCGGATGCGTCCGGGCTGTGTCCGACAGCGTCGTCACAGAGGATATGCTCGTAGTTGTCCTGCAGGTCCCGGCGTCGAAGGAGCGGAAGCCCCGGCAGGGACGACCGCTGAAAATGTTCATCTACATCGATGCCCCGGTGGGACCAGAGTTCGCGGTAGTAAGGCGAGTGATCGCGGGTATGACAGAGTATTTCTCGAAGCCTTCGCACCTGCAGGTTCTGCAATTGTTCCGGCGGGAGGTACTGTTCTTTCTTCAGTTGGGCCAACTTGCGATAGACGCCGGTACCGTTTCGAAAATCTCTCAAGCGAAAGAGGGCAGTATGGAGGAGGTTGTAGGCGGACATCTCAGCTTTCTTCCTTTTGGCGCCGAAGAAGCGGGAGCAGTTTATTTTTGCCAAACATCAGGAGATTGCCGCGCATGGTGCCGGCGCTGACCGTGACGGCAATATGTTTCCTGACCAGTTTTGTCCATCGAAGCTTGTAGTCGTAGGCCAGGCCGCCCAGATCGTACTCCCAGGTTCCTTCCCGATTCATGAGGTCCTTGACAAGGAATACCTTCAGGGAATTGCCGGGGCCGAGTTTTTGGTACTGCGTGTCCATATCGGTTCGTATGGCCGACAGGCTCCTTTGGCCTTTCAAGCAATATTCGAAGGCTGTCACGACGCCGTTAACCTTCAGCACCCATACTTCCCAGAGTCCCGCCGGCGCCGCGTCGCGGCTGAACTCACGGTAGAACGAGCATTGCTCGGGTGAGGATTTGAGGTCAGTGCCGGCCTCGCCCTTCCAGCTTCGGGCCGAGACTTCCACCAGTTCATCGAAGATCGTATCGAGCTTTTCGAAGTCGGTTATCCTGGAGACCTCGAAAGAACTCTCTTTTTGCAGTTTGTTAAGCCGGGTGGTGAGGTTGGTGCGGAACTGCCTGGGCAAGGTTTTGCGGAAGCTGTCCCAGTCAGGCTCCGCCATCAGATAAGGCGAGTGGCGACCCGGTTCAACGTGGTACTTGCCGTGAAGATGGTTTTCAAGGTAGCTCAGGTAAGCGCGGGTGGTGCCGGCCTCGGCCTCCAGGCCGCGTGTCATAACAAGATCGGGACCCTTGATCTGAAAGAGAGCGTCAAAAAAATCTTCGGGATTAACAGATGGATGCATGATAAAGTTGCAGCGAGGGCTGATACCCGAAGCCAGAAAAGTCAACGCGCGAGCGGGGATACCCTTGATACGCTGGCGCACCAGTTGCAGCGGGGCCACGGCGACTAGCTGCCCGTCGCGCCAGGCGGTTAGAATCTGCAGGTTGTCGCGGCGGCCGAGGTTTTTGATCCAGCACTCGAACCACTCGTGCCTCATGAAGGCGTGGTCGATATCCGTGGCGGCGGCCAGTTCGTTCCAGGCCGGTTTCAGTTTGAGGAAATCGTCAAAGTTGTGGATGATTTCGGTTTTGAGTGACACTTCAACTCCCGTCAGGCACCCGGCTGCGCCGGCTTTCTGATGATTTTCGTTAATACCCGCTTTTTGTCAGCATCATCCATGACCCGCCACCAGAAGCCGGCCATTGAAAACACCCCTACCATGACTACTTCGGCAATAAAGCCCCACCAGCTTTCAGTCGTAAACGAGTAGTGTATGACCAGGCCGACCGGCAGGGCAAAAATGGCGCTGGTGATACTCACTTTAAGCGTGTCGACGTAAAATTGCCTCAGGTCGGCTTTAATCATCTTATGGAATATATAGGGATAAATAAAGGTGTAAATGCAAACCTGCGGGATGATGGTGCCCAGGGCGACGCCGAACAGGCCCCAGAACTGCACCAGCACGACGCTGAGGATGATCTTGGCGATGGCTTCGGCGCCGATGACATAGAAAAGTGTCTTGTGTTTGCCGGTGCCGAAGAACACGGCGTTGGACATAATCTGCGGCAGGTAGATGCAGGCCGGAATGATGAGCAGTTGTAATATGCGGATGGTTTCTTCGAAACCCGGTCCCATCCAGAGGTAGATGAAGTCGCCCCCGAAGAGCAGGATGCCGATGCAGACGGCGGTGGTCAAATAGTACAGGTACCGGAAAAGCTTGCGCATCAGACGGGCGATTTCACCGGCGTCGCTGGAGGCGTCGAGATGGCTGATGGCCGGCGCCAGCGGCACGCCGATGGAGCTGAC
Source organism: uncultured bacterium (assembly GCA_965602205.1). Classification (GTDB taxonomy): domain Bacteria; phylum Zixibacteria; class MSB-5A5; order GN15; family FEB-12; genus DAOUUR01. The sequence continues at coordinate 9,037 of CBFCYQ010000086.1, forward strand.
CAGCGTGCGCAGATAGTTTATGAGCGTAGCCGCAATACTGTAAATAGTGACCGCCGAAGTCGACATGAAAGCGCCGATGATGACGTTATCGGCGTTGAATAAGGTCAGAAGACCGAGAACTATCAGGAAGCTGAAGACGCTGTAACCGAGCAGTTCGCGCAGGCGCTCTTTTTTAATGAATTTGATACCGTACTTCAGTTGCGGCACGATTTTCTGCTGGGCAAACCGGCGGGCGGCGGTATTGGTAACGGTGGTGGCGAGAGTGATTATGCCCAGTGTCAGCAGACCATATCCCAGGTGCACGAAATAGATTATGGCGAGGGCGTTGGCAATGGTTCGAATTATTTCGATGGCGTTGGAGACATCGTAGCGGTGGAACGGTCCGATGGCGGTGCTGGTCATGAAAAAGAAGCTGATGGCCTGGTTTACGCCAATCATAATCAGGAGGAGACGCATCACCGATTCCAGGTCCGACGAGACGTTTATCACCCCCATGAAAAAGAAAGCGATCACCAACGTGCCGACAATGGTCAGAAGGCCGATGACGCTATAGATCAAGTTGCTTGAATTGAAGACCTCGTTGAGTTTCTGATAGTCTTTCGTGGCGTAGTATTTCGGGAAGTGCCGGGCCAGGCTCTGTTTCATGCCGAAATCCAGAAAGCCCAGGTAGCTTATTACCGAGAAGACGAGCACCCAGATGCCGTACTGCTCCTTACCGAGGCCGTGCACGAGGATGGGGCTGATAACGAAACCGACTGCCATGCGCGCAGACATGGCAGCGTAGTTGGAGAAGATATTTCTTACCAGGCGCTGGATGGGGTTGCTCATGAGCGACCTGCGAAAATTGCGCCCAGGGCGATCTTGCCCAAAGACAGGTTAATCTCAACGTCGGTCCTGGCTTCCAGGCCGTATCGCGGCAAGAGAAGCAGGTCATCGGGTGCCGCGGGGCAGGGGCAGACTCCCGGCCGGGTGGTAAATCCCAGGGTATAGCCGGTCTTTCGTGCCAAAGCGACCACGGCGTCGCTGATGCTGCCCTGCGGATAACAGATCGCGATGGCGGCCTTGCCAAGTCTTTGCTCCAGGTGGGAGCGCGAGGCGGCGAGTTCCTCTTCTATTTCTTCGGCGGGCAACCCGGCCAGCTTGCGGTGCGTGACGGTGTGCGACTGGATACTGGTGTCGTGGTCCGCCAGATGTTTCAATTGACTCCAGTTCATGCAGTGAATATCAAGAGTATCGTGCTTCTCGACCAGCGCCTCCCAGGCGGCGATTATTTCGTCCACGCGCCGGTGGTCGAGCCGGTCAAGCCGGGCATTGAGGAGCCGGCTCAGTGCGGCTTTTTGGTTTTCGCCGTCGGGGAACGGCGCGGCTATGGCTTCGGCGACATCGTCCGGCAGTTGGCCGGAGTGTTCCTGTAGCCGTCGCCAGTTCGTGGGCGTAACATTGCGCATAATATCGGAGACCCGCACGTGCCAGAACTTGCGCGCAGTCT
>CBFCYQ010000087.1:0-10492 GCA_965602205.1 uncultured bacterium
ACGTCCTCCTGGCCGGCAAAAAGGTGGCCGGCATCCTCACCGAGTTGTCCGCCGAAAGGCGAAAGATCGACTACCTGGTGGTCGGTGTCGGCATTAATGTCAACCAGAAGGCGGCTGATTTTCCGGAAAACATCCGCGCCTCGGCAACTTCGGTCAGGCGCGCCATCAAAAAGAAAGTGCCCCGGGTGGCCTTCCTGCAGGAGATGCTGCACAACTTCGAAAAGGAATACCTGCGCTACCGGAAAACCATGTTGAGGCAATCCCACGGCAAAATCCGTCGCTATTCTTCCCTGCTGGGACACCACGTGAAACTTCTGTCCGGCGGCGATGTTATACAGGGCAGGGCGGTTGACATAGACCAGAGCGGATGCCTGGTCCTACAGGAGGGCGACCGGCAGGTTTCCGTTTCAAGCGGTGAAATTACCGACGTTCATTAGCGCGGTGCGGCTTGCTCCCGCCGGGGGTTGGGAGTCTCGTTAGGAATATTGAGAACCAAACATTGCTTATCCGAAAGGTTTAATAATGGAATCATCCCAGGTCAAGATTACGATAATCCCCAACGGTCCGGCTCGCGTGCACTGCAAAAAAGCCGAACTCACCCTGCCCGATGGCTCGACCGTTACGCGCGACGGGGATATATACCTCTGCCGCTGCGGGGCATCCAGAAACAAGCCGCTGTGCGATGCCTCGCACAAGACCGTCGATTTCAAGGGTTAATCACGCGCCCGAACGCAGCGCTCGAACCTACTCGCGGGCGACAGCATTGAGCAGGACATCCATCCACCGTTGCTTGTCGGCCTCGAAGGTGTCCCGGTTCTTGCAGGCATAGGCGATACGGTGGATGCCGCGCTTACTCGCGAAGATGCGCGCCAGTTCGTACTCGGCCGCGCCGATCTCGGTGCACGCTTCGTTGTTCCATTCGTAAATTATATTCATAGAACCCTGCACCAGGGGCAGCCAGTGTGACCTGGCGCAGTTCTCCATGGCGACCTTGTGCATTATGTCATAGACATCCACGGCCGATGCGGCCTTGTACAGACCCGGATAATAACGGGTGGAAATCAATTCCGACCAGTGCTCGATTGACTCGCCGGCCGGAATGTATTCGATCAAGGTCTGTTTTTTTTCCTGCCTGAAATTGCCGATCACCCAGCGGCGGCCATCAAATTCGAACGTCAAGGCCTCCGCGGCAGGCTTTTTCCCCGGCTTGTCGCCGAGCTCGGCAATTTTCTTGCGGGCCAACTCGATTCGCGCCTCCGCCTCGGCCGGAGCGATCTGGATGTACAAACTGTAGGCCTCGATGGCTTGCAGTTTCCGGCCGGTCAGTTCGCACGCCTGGGCTTTACGAAAATACGCCTCAACCAGTGAGGAATCCGCCGCTATGGCTCGGTTGTATTGGGTGATGGCGCTATCAAGCTTACCTGCCGCGGCCAATTCATTGCCGCGCCGCAGAAACACGCCACCGCCGTTCTCGCCGGCGTCCGTTTCGACCCCAAACGCCAGGCCCAGCGCCGCTAAAAGACAAATCCCTGAAAATCGGAAAAAACTGCGCACCTGTCGCCCCACTAATCAGCGGTAGGTTGGACCGGACGGCTTGTTCTCCGGGCAGCGGCCACGACGACAGGAATCAGGACAACCTGCACCGCGATACCCGGCAAACCGCTGACCACGGCTCCGCCGGCGGAGAAGTAGGCAACCGCGCTGTACGGCAAATCCATAAACAGACCCAAGACCACCAGTCCGATGCCAAACATCACCCGCCCCAGCAGCATTGCCGCTATTAACGAAATGTAGATATTCAATCGCAGACGGTTATAGCACAACCCGGCAATCAAACCGTAGATGGGCAACTCCAGCGACATAAGCGGCACCGCATACGTGGGCGGCATACCGGTCAGCAGATGTGACAGGCCCGGCGCCAGCAGGCCGACCAGAAGGCCGCCGGCTGGTCCGATCAAAAACCCGGCCAACAAAACCGGAATGTGCATGGGCAGAAAAATCCGCCCGGCCACGCCGAACGCATGAAATCCTATCGGCAGGAGTATCGCCAGAGCCAGGTACAGCGCGGAGTGCGTGATGAATCTCGTTTTGGTTGAGAGCGGCGTCACGATGGGATTCGTTTACTTCACGTTGACGGCCGAAGCCAGGTAAAGCCCGGGGTTATCCTCGATACTGACGCCAACGAACTTACTACTGTTGAACATCTTGCGCAGCTTCGTCTCCGGCGGTATGGCATCGTGCTCGACAGCCCCGCCTATCTCATGGTGTACCTCGGCCAGTTCCCTCGATGAAATGAGATGAATAATGAAGAACTTCGCGCCCGGTCTGAGCACCCGGTGCGTCTCATCGATAGCCCGCTGCTGGTGTGTGAAATGAGGAAAAGCGGCAAAGGCCACAGCCAAATCAAAGGTGTCATCATCAAACGGCAAATCGGAAGCGTCGGCATCAACCACGTTGACATTTGTGTGCGGGAAGTTGCGGTGAGCTTTCTGGGCCATCTGGAAGGAGAAATCAACGCCGGTCACGGTGCCGCCCTCGCCGACCTTGCGGCGCAACATGTCAAACAGAATACCCGTGCCGCATCCCAGGTCGAGAATATCCGAGCCCGGCTCAACACCCAGCCCTTCAGCGATATGAGACAAGCGTTCAAAATCCTCGGCGGTGAACATCAGGTCCCATTCGGCCGCCATCAAATCGAAAAATTCCTGATGTCTATCGTGCATAGTGTTCCTAATGTAGCAGCGCGACAAATCATGTCAAGCGATTTTGGTTTGCAGCCCGCGACTGAGCTTCACACCCTTACCGAACTGCCACCGACTCGCTTTGTGATCTCGGCTATCATGTTTTCTTTCAAGCGCTTTCGCGTTATGGCCGACATTTTTAGCCGCCCGATCAGTGAAGCGAGCTTTCGTTTTGATAAGAATACGTCTTCCGTGTCGAAAATGTGAGAGGTACGCGCCAATTAGCTCTTTAATTTTCGGCTGATTGGAACTATATTGCGAGTTACCTTATTTGGTGATTATATGGCCGACAACTCGAAAAGAAACAGGCGCAACCAGGAATTCCTCCACATCAAGGGCGCGCGCGAGCATAACCTTAAAAATATCGATCTGAAAATCCCCCGAAATACCCTTACCGTCATCACCGGCCTTTCCGGTTCCGGAAAAAGTTCCCTGGCCTTCGATACCATCTACGCCGAGGGCCAACGCCGCTATGTCGAGTCGCTCTCGGCCTACGCCCGCCAGTTTTTGGGACTTATGGAAAAACCCGACGTCGATTTCATCGAAGGGCTCTCGCCGGCTATTTCAATCGAGCAAAAGGGCACCCCCAAGAACCCCCGGTCGACCGTCGGAACCGTAACCGAAATTTACGATTACCTGCGTCTGCTGTTCGCCCGTATCGGTGTGCCCCACTGCATCCGCTGTGGGCAGCCGATTACCCAGCAGACCGTCGAGCAGATTGTGGATTCCGTGTTGAGTTTCGAGGAAGGGACGCGCCTCATGGTTCTGGCGCCCCTGGTTCGCGGCAAAAAAGGTGAACACAAGGATATCCTCGACGCCGCCAGAAGAGAAGGTTTCGTGCGGCTTCGCATTGACGGCGAAATTGTCGAATCCGATGCCGACATCGAGCTGGACAAAAAGAAAAAGCATACCGTCGAGGCCGTGGTCGATCGCCTCGTCGTCAAGGCCAAATCCCGCCGGAGGCTGGCCGATTCGGTGGAGACAGCCCTCAAGACCGGCCACGGGACCGTTCTGATAAATATCAAGAAGGAGGACTTGCTCTTTTCCGAACAGTTCGCCTGCCTCAACTGCAACATAAGCTACGAAGAGCTGAGTCCCCGGCTTTTTTCCTTCAATTCCCCCTTCGGGGCGTGCCAGACGTGTGACGGCCTGGGCCAGAAAATGGAAATCGACCCCAGCCTGGTGGTGCCCGACGACTCCCTCTCGATCGGCGACGGCGCCATACGCCCCTGGGGCGGCGCCGAAATGTCCAACTGGTACCGTTATATGCTCAAAGGGGTCGCTAAACACTACGGCTTCAAGTTCTCCACACGTTTTGCCAAGCTTCCCATGAAGGTGCAAAAAGTTATCCTCTGGGGTTCGGACGAGGAAATCACCTTTGAATACGAACACACCTCCGGCAAAGGCCGCGGTTCCGGCATCTACCGCTCGGCCTTTGAGGGCGTCATTCCCCACCTCGAGAGGCGTTACAAGCAGACCGAATCAAGTGGCGTGCGCCAGTGGATAGAGAACTATATGTCTATCACCGCCTGTCCAACCTGCAAGGGCAGTCGCTTGCGACCGGAGGCGCTGGCGGTCATCATCGACCGGGAGACGATCGACACTGTCACCGACATGTCCGTCAAGGCCGCCTGCAACTTCTTCAAGAACATCACCCTCACCAAACGCCAGCGGCTTATCGCCAAACAGATTCTTAAGGAGATCACGGAACGGCTGAGGTTCCTCAGTGACGTCGGGCTGGACTACCTGACCCTGAGCCGCGCGGCGGCAACCCTCTCCGGCGGCGAGGCTCAACGCATACGGCTCGCAACCCAGATCGGTTCGCGCCTGGTGGGCGTCCTCTACATCCTCGACGAGCCGTCCATAGGTCTGCATCAGAAGGATAATCGCAAACTGTTGAACACGCTGACGGAACTGCGTGATATCGGTAACACCGTCCTGGTAGTGGAACACGACCGGGAAACGATCGAGCAGGCCGACTTCGTCGTCGACCTCGGTCCCGGCGCCGGCATCCACGGCGGCGAACTGGTCGCCACCGGCCGGCCGGCGGATATCCGAAAATGCAAGAACTCTATCACCGGCCGGTACCTGTCCGGGGCCAGGAAAATCGCCACACCCGTCGAAAGACGGAGCTTTAACGGCAATTGCCTCAAACTTACCGGCGCCACCGGCAATAACCTCAAAAGCGTCGAGGTCGATATTCCCCTGGGTGTTTTTGTCGTCGTCACCGGCGTTTCCGGTTCGGGCAAATCCACCCTTATAAACGAGACCATTTACCGGGCCCTCGCCCGCCATTTCTACAGCAGCCGCACGGCGCCGTTGCCTTATGACAAGTTGATCGGGCTGGAACATATCGATAAAGTCATCGACATCGACCAGTCTCCCATCGGCCGCACACCCCGCTCCAACCCGGCCACCTACACCGGCGTCTTCACGCATATCCGGGATCTCTTCTCGCAACTGCCCGAATCCAAAGCCCGCGGTTACCTGCCGGGCCGGTTTTCGTTCAACGTCAAAGGCGGCCGCTGCGAGGCCTGTCAGGGCGACGGCATTATCAAGATCGAGATGCATTTCCTGCCCGATGTCTACGTCCCTTGCGAAGTCTGCAAGGGCAAACGCTACAACCGCGAAACCCTGGAAGTTGCCTACAAGGGGAAACATGTCGCCGATGTGCTCGACATGACCGTGGATGAAGCCCTGACATTTTTCGAGAACATCCCCCGCATCAAGAAGAAGCTGCTTACTCTGACTAACGTCGGTCTCGGTTATATCCACCTCGGCCAGCAGGCCACCACCCTCTCCGGCGGCGAGGCCCAGCGCGTCAAGCTCTCCGCGGAACTGTCCAAACTGGCCACCGGCCGCACCCTGTATATCCTCGACGAGCCTACCACCGGACTCCATTTCGAAGACATCCGCATGCTGCTGAACGTCCTGAACGAACTGGCCGACCGCGGCAACACCGTCCTCGTAATCGAGCACAATCTCGATGTCATAAAGACCGCCGACTGGGTTATCGATATCGGCCCCAACGGCGGCGATGCGGGCGGTCGCATCATCGCAGCCGGATCACCCGAAGAGGTTGCCCGGGTCTCGGCTTCATACACCGGCCGGTATCTTAAAGAAATCCTGAAAAGTGAGACCGCACCCTGATAGGGTCGGGAGCACGCAGCATGCCGGAAATGCCCGAGGTTGAAACCGTTGTAAGAGGCCTGCGTGACACCGTGGTCGGCGAGACCATCGCCACCGTGAGCCTGAACGCCCCCCCGGCGTCGATCGTCCTCAGTAAGGCTTTCAAACCGAAAACCTTCGGCGACGTCCTCCGGAACAGGCAGATACTCGGTGTCGATCGGCGCGGCAAAAACATCCTCATACGCCTCTCCGGCAACGTCACCCTCTGGGCCCATCTCAAAATGACCGGTCACTTCTTTTACGTGCCGCCGACCGAACCGCTTGACAAGCACGATCTCGTGGTATTCGACTTCAAGTCGACCTTATCCGCCGGAGGTTCTTCCGACGACCGCAAGCACCACCTCCGTTTCAACGACTACCGCCGTTTCGGTCGCCTGCGTCTCTTTCCCGATGACGAGTTGTGGGAGCAGAAAGGCCTCAAGGAATTAGGCCCCGAACCCCTGACTCTCGGACGGGCCGATTTCATCAAGCTGTGTCACGGCACTTCCCGGATGATCAAACCGGCTCTGTTGGACCAGAGTTTTATCGCCGGCCTGGGCAATATCTACGCCGATGAGTCGCTGTACGCCTCGCGTATCCACCCCCGAAAGATAACCTCTTCACTCTCAAAAAGAAAACTGGCCGAGCTTTATTGCCAAATCCGGCGTTTGCTGAAATTGGCTATCAGAAAGATGGGCACCTCCGTCGACAGCTACACCGGCGTCAACGGTCAGCCCGGGACATTTCAGAAGTATCTCAAAGTGTACAATAATGAGGGAGAGGCCTGCCCGCGATGCGGGCGCCCTATCGTGCGTGAAAGAATCGGCTCCCGTTCAGCCCACTATTGCCGGCGCTGCCAGCGCCTGCGCTGACCCCTCCGGACTCGCCGTTACCGCGTAGCCCCCAGCCGGTCTCCCGTCTCCGGGTCGAAATAGAGCAATTTCGCGCTGTCGAAAGTAAAATTGACGGCCTGCCCGTGCCGGTATTTTTTACTCACATTGGCGGCAATAAGCGGCATCCCTCTGAAATCGAGCGTGGCCACGAACTGATCGCCAAGATACTCCACCTCTTCCACCGCTGCCACAAACTCCCCGTCCGGCCTGATCTCGACAGCCTCCGGTCGCAAACCCACCAGCAGATGCGCCTCGTCTCGCGCCAACTCCAGGTTCAGCAGCGACAATCCGAAGGGTATGAGCAGGTGGCGCTCTATGCGGGCTTCGATGATATTCATTTTGGGCCAGCCGACGAATTCGGCTACAAACCGATTAACCGGATCCTCGTACAACTCCTGCGGTCGTCCAATCTGGACAATCTTCCCGTCATGTATAAGTGCAATCCGATCCGCCATCGTCAGGGCCTCGGCCTGGTCGTGGGTCACATAAACCGTGCTGACACCCAGCTCTTTCTGCACCCGGACGATTTCCCGTCGCATTCTGGTCCGCAGGTCGGCATCGAGGTTAGACAGCGGTTCGTCGAGCAGAAAGACATCCGGTTCGCGAATGATTGCCCGCCCCAGAGCCACCCGCTGCCGCTGACCGCCCGAAAGGCTCGCCGGCCGCTCCTTAAGTTTCTCCGAAAGACCCAGCATCTCCGCCACGCGCTGCACCCGGGTGCGGATCTCCCCGCTTTCCATCGACGCCACCCGCAGGGGAAAGGAAAGGTTCTTCTCGACCGTCATGTGCGGATACAGCGAATAGTTCTGAAAAACCATGGCTACCCGGCGCTGCCGCGGGCGCATCCGGTCGACCCGCCGCGCCCCGATATATATTTCCCCTCGGTCGGCCGTCTCCAGTCCCGCGATAAGGCGCAGAAGCGTTGTCTTGCCGCAGCCTGACGGACCCAGCAAAACCAGCAACTCCCCCTCATCTAACTCGAAAGAAACCCGGCTCAAAACCTGGGTTTTTCCAAACGCCTTGGAAACATCCTTGACTATAAGACCCGCCATCTAACTGATATCCTGTATAAGGCCCTGGCTTATGCGGAAGCTGTGACTGTGCTCCTTCAGAATCTCCGGCGGCTCGACGGCCGTTGTCAGGAAAAGCTGACCGAAATCTTCAAAAGCCTCAACTAGGTTGGCCGTCCGCCTGGCGTCCAGTTCCGCGAAAATTTCGTCCAGCAGTAGAATCGGCATCAACCCGCGCTTCAGCTTGAGCGTCCGGTATACGGCAAGTTTAAGCGACACCGCGGCGGTGCGCCACTGTCCCTGCGAGCCATGCGTCCGGGCCGGTTGCTGTTCTATTTCAAAGATTGCCTCGTCGCGATGCGGTCCCGCCAGTGAAGTCTGAAGCACTCTCTCGCGTTCCTGTAATAGCTCCAGCTTCCGGCTGAAAGCTTCTCTTATTGCGGTATCATCGCTGCTATCCCCGACGGGCCCGATCGATGGTTCATAGGTAAGGCTCAGCGAGCCGCCCCCCGATATGCGGTTATAGAACCAGGCTGAAGACTCGGCCAGACCGTCGAGGAAGTCCATGCGAGCTTTGATAACGGCTGACCCATAGGCAACCATAAGGTCGTTGAACGCGGACGGGTCAAGCCCCTGTTTAAGTGCGGCATTCTTCTGCACCAGGGCCTTGCGGTAGTCGGTAAGGTTACGCAGGTAGTTTTGGGACAGTTGCGAAAGATACACATCAATGAAAGCGCGTCGGGCGCTCGGTGGACCGGCCAGTATCTGGCTGTCCTCGGGGCCGGCGGACACCGCACAAAAAGTGTCATACAGGGTGGCTATGCGAACGGGGATTTTATCGACCGTTATTTTTTTTCGAAATCCCGACTGGAATGCAACACTGGCCTCGATCTCTTTCCCCTGGTGATTGAGCCGCCCCTCGACCCGGTAACAGTCACCGCCGGACTTCACCAGGACGCTGTCGTTGGAGCCGCGGTGAGAACGACCAAGGCATAGCAGGAATATCGCTTCGATCAGGTTGGTCTTACCGGAACCGTTGTCGCCGTAAAATATATTTACGCCGTCGCCGGGCTGCAACTTCGCTGACGAGAAGTTTCGAAAGTCCTGCGCGGAAAGGGATCTTAATTTCATGCCGTCTGAGGGATACCGTCGAGATTTGGATGTACGCCGCTACCGGCCCGCTAGCCTCCTACTCGGCCAGTCTTAACGGCATTATAAGGCAAAGGAAGTCCTCCTTGGGCGTATCCGGGCTGTATACGATACCGGCCGCTACCGGTGTCGAAAGCTCCAAGACAGCCTCCTCACCGTCGATCTTGCTTAGAATATCATTGATATAGTTGGCGTTATAGCCCAACTCCAGCGGCTCCCCGGCGTAATCGCATTCCAGGGCTTCCCTGCCTTCACCACCGACGTCGGCATTGGTCGTCGAGAGTGTTAGGCTGTTCTCTTTGAGTTGGAATTTAACCTGGTGCGTCAAGGCATTGGAGAGCGTCGATACCCGCCGCACCGCCCGGGCAAGGTCCTCCTTGGAAATTATAACTTTCTTGTCGCTCGTTGCCGGAATAACCTGCTCGAAATTCGGGTAGGGACCTTCTATCAGCCGGGACGTCAGTATGACGTCACCGAGATTGAAGATAATGTTATTTTCGCCGAAGATAATACCCACTTCACCAGTGGCATCAACGAACTTCGGAATGAGATTCAGGACCTTCGGCGGGATAATGACATCTTCGTACAAACCTTTCAGCTTCGGGTTAGCGACTGCCATTTTCGAGAGGCGGTGGCCATCAGTCGCCACCATCTGCATTTTTTCACCCTTGGTTTGCCAGAGTACGCCGTTGAGGGCCGGTCGTGTTTCATCATCAGAGCACGCAAATGTCGTCTTCCTGACCATCAGACCCAGCTCGTCGCCGCCTATCTGAATTTCCTTTTTTGTGTTTATAGCCGGCAACTTCGGAAAATCCTCAGGTGATACGGTGCCAATCTTGTAGGATCCATTCGGAATCTTAATCTCGATCCTCGAACCGGCCGTTTCAAAACTCACCTCCGCCTCCGGCAACTCCTTGATAATCTCAAAAAGAATCCGTGCCGGCAGGACCGTGGAACCCTTCTTTATCACTTTGCATTCGGTGGCTGCCGTAATCGAGATATCCAGATCGGTCGCTGATATCTTCAGCTTATTATCCAAGGCCTCAATCAGAATATTCGTTAGAATCGGCAATGTCGATTTCGTAGGAACCACCTGCAGAATATTTTGCAGGTAGTGTGACAACCGCGATTTGGGCAGTGAAAATTTCATCTATTCATTCTCCCGCTTTCCATTTTCCACACTTAATATTATTATTCCGTACCTTTATTCTAAATAAGATATATTAATAAGGCCTGTTGGAATGTTTATAACCCTTAAATTCAACCACCGGTTCCGCCTTTATTTTAAACACTGCAAGCACTTAGCAATTCTCAAGCGCGGGTGTGGTTACCCACATGGCTGTTGAGCAAATTAACACAAACTACTCTTTTATCCACAAGCTTTTTTTGACGGTTCCTGTCCAGAAGTTATGCACGGTTATACTCACAGGTTATCAATACAGCAGGGAGGCTGATATTTTATCTATTTTCTCCCTGAAAGCCGGATCAGCGGACATCTTTTTCGATATGGTATCACACGCATGGATAACGG
>CBFCYQ010000088.1:0-10474 GCA_965602205.1 uncultured bacterium
ATACCGACTTTGAGATCCGGGCGCGCCGCCCGACCCTTCTCTTTGCCCATCTGCACCAGTTGCCCCACGCCGACCTGATCGATCGATACAAACGGATCATTCGGCAGAATTCCCGTCTCGATATAGTGACGCAGGAACTTGCCGGCATCGTCCCGGGAGAAGCCCATGGTCATCTGGGTCAGGTCGTTGGTGCCGAAGCTGAAGAACTCCGCTTCCGCGGCGATCTCGTCGGCGGTCAGGGCCGCGCGGGGAATCTCGACCATGGTGCCCACGGCATACTTCATATTTTTTGATTTGAACTTGGCAATGACTTCGTTGGCGATGCGCTGGACGACTTCTTTCTGATTTTTGAACTCATTGACGTGACCGACCAACGGAATCATTATCTCCGGGAAAACCTGTTTTTTGTCCCTGGCCAACTCGCAGGCAGCTTCCATAATGGCTCGCACCTGCATCTCCGTGATTTCCGGATACACGATTCCCAGCCGGCAGCCGCGGTGCCCCAGCATGGGGTTGAGCTCCGTCAGCTCGTCGATCCGGCGCATGACTTTTTTGAGTACGGCCCTGTCCTCTTCGAACTCGTCACTGCTTTTGTCGAGCGCCTCTATCTTGACGGCAATCTCCTCTTTCTTCGGGAGGAACTCGTGTAACGGCGGGTCGAGGGTGCGGATGGTTACCGGCAGGCCGCGCATAACGTCAAAAATGGCCTTGAAGTCCTTCTTCTGAAAGCTGAGCAGTTTGCTCAGAGCCATCTGGCGCTCCTCGCTCGAGTCGGCCAAGATCATTTCCTGCACGATCGGAATGCGGTCTTCGGCAAAGAACATATGCTCCGTTCGGCACAGCCCGATCCCTTCGGCGCCAAATTTCAGGGCCTGGGCGGCATCCCGCGGCGTATCAGCATTGGTTCTAACCCGCAACTGCCGCATCTCATCGGCCCACTTCATGAATTCTGAGAACTCTCCGGAAAGTTCCGGTTCAATGGTCGCCACCTCGCCCAGAATGATTTCACCGGTGGACCCGTTGAGAGTGACAACCTCGCCCTCCTTGATAATCAGCTTGCCCACCTGGAATTGCTTCTTGGCAGCGTTTACTCGTACCGCCTCGGCTCCGGAAACACAACTCTTGCCCATGCCGCGGGCAACCACCGCCGCGTGCGAGGTCATACCCCCGCGGGCAGTGAGAATGCCAACGGCCACGTTCATGCCCTCGATATCATCGGGGTTGGTTTCCTCGCGAACCAGTATGGCCGGCTTTTTGCCACCATGTTTCACAACGTCATCGGCCGTGAAGTACACTTTCCCGGAAGCTGCCCCCGGCGAGGCCGGAAGCCCTTTGGCGATCACGTCGTACTTGGCAGCGGGGTCAATACTGGGATGGAGCAGGTGGTCTATCTGCTGGGGATCGATTCTCATGAGCGCCTGCTGCCGCGTTATCAGCCGTTCCTTGACCATGTCCACGGCTATCTTTATCGCCGCCTGGACGGTGCGCTTGCCATTGCGCGTCTGAAGCATGAAGAGTTGGTTTTCCTGGATGGTGAACTCGAAATCCTGAATCTCGCGATAGTGTTTCTCGAGACGGGTGGTTATTTCCTTCAGCTTCTTGTAGACCGCCGGCATCTCCTTGCCCAACTGTGCGATCGGCTGGGGAGTGCGGATTCCGGCCACAACGTCTTCCCCCTGAGCGTTGATCAAATACTCGCCGTAAAACTCTTTCTGGCCGGTAGCGGGATTGCGCGTGAAACCGACTCCCGTGCCGGAGGTGTTACCGGTGTTGCCAAACACCATCGCTTGAACATTGACGGCCGTGCCGAGCTCGGAGGGGATATCGTTAAGCCGCCGGTAAGAGATGGCGCGGGGGTTGTTCCAACTGCGAAAGACGGCATCCCGGGCCATGCGCAACTGCACGTAGGGATCATCCGGGAAAATCTCTCCGCACTTGCGTTTGATGATCTGCTTGTATTTCTTAACAATCTCTTTGAGGTCGTTGACCTGCAGCGAACTGTCCTGCTTTATCCGCCGCTCTGTCTTTTTCTTCTGTATGACGACTTCGAAAATGTCCTTATCCAGACCCATCACGACATTCCCGAACATGGCGATAAACCGGCGATAGTTGTCCAGGGCGAAGCGATGATTACCGGTCTTCTTGGCCAGGCCGCTCACGGTCTCGTCATTCAGGCCCAGATTCAGTACAGTATCCATCATGCCCGGCATGGAAAACTTGGAGCCGGAGCGTACCGAGAAAAGAAGGGGATTTTCGGTGTCGCCGAACTTCTTGCCGGTCACCTTTTCTACCATTTTGATATATTTTTCAAGCTCTTCGTCAATCGCCTTGGGAACTTCCAGGCCATGATCATAATAGATCCGGCAAACTTCGGTGGTCATCGTAAAACCGGGAGGCACCGGGATTTTTGCCCGACACATCTCGGCCAGGTTGGCTCCCTTGCCGCCGAGAAGATCGCGCATATCGGCATTGCCGTCGGCCTTGCCAACAGAAAAGAAATAATAGTACTTGTTGGAATGACTTGTCTTTTTCGAAGCCGTTTTTTTGCTTTTGGCAACCGACTTCTTGACCGCTTTGGAGGCTGTCTTTTTGTGAGCCCGGGGTGTCTTCTTTCCTGGTGTCCGTTTGGTCGCGGCAGCTTTTCTGGCAGACATTTTCCCTTCCTTTACTAATTCAAACCATAGGTACTTTGCGTGAATGTATCTAAAATTGACATTTCAAGCAATAAAAAAGGCGGTTGAGCATAAGGTCCGTTCCCAAAACACTCAATCGCCTCAAAGTTTTCCGGTTGAAACCACTTACATGGTAAAGAACCGTTCTCCCTTGATAATCTTCTCGAGCATACGGACGGTCTTCTCCACCGGGGAATGCATGAGATCCGTGGTATTAAAGGTCGACCTGACTACCTCCCGCGGAGCAACAAAATTGGACCGCCCTTTACCGCCGTTGGCTTTTTTCTTGTGAGTCAAATTGTACTGCCGCTGGTACTCCTTGGCTTTCTCCTTGTGTAACTGGTAATAACGCCGTTGATACTCGCGACGAGCTTCGGCAGTCGACAGCTTACCCTTCTTTCGTACTTTCTTCTCCTGGTCGGCTCTCTCGGCCCCCGCTCTTACCTTGGCCGGGGTAGACTTTTTGCTTCGAGGCATTCCCTACCTCACTTTCCCTGTTTTTTGAAGTTGCTACCCTTTTCCTCCTGTACGGTGTGAGTGCTGAATATAAAACTGGCTCCTTATTAGCTCCTCCGACCTCGATAATAGGAAATATTTGCCTGTATGTCAAGGGAAATCTTCATCCCAGGCAAAAAATATTTCCTTTAAGCCAAGACAGAATAATGAGTTAAAATTTTACGTAAAATGCCGTCGATTACCTCCTTTACTTTCCAAGGGTTACACTGCCAGAATGCCGAACGCATAAGCGGTTGTTAGCCAATACACAACAACAGTCTTGCCGCCCTCCGTACATACACCCCGGAATCCTTCTTGGTCTGTATATAGTTGTTATACGTTCATACCCCAATGGCGTTTAACATTAAAAATCGTGCCCGGCCCAAGCGCAGGTGTCAGCCCCAAGACACTATATAATAAGAAATCCCGTTGACAAAAATCAACGGGATTTTTCATTAAATCCGTCCGGTCAATCAAGTCGTCTTCGATTTGGTCTTCTGATACGTGACAAGTTCTCGGACAATGTACCCGGCTATCAAAAGAACAATCAGCCAGAACACGATCTGGAACCAGGCACTGTAGTTTTCATTGGCGGTATTGAAGGCGTTTTGTATCCAGTTCTGATCAAGATACTGCACGCGATTGATGAACAGCGAAATTCGCGCCATGACCGTGAAGCCGAAGGACGCTCCAAAGCCGATCATGAGAATCCATATTCCGAAAGTGGCTATCCCCCCGAACACGCCGGTGTGCGCTTTGGAAAAGAAGAAATAAACCAGGGCCGAGATGACGCCGGCGAATATCAGCAGCTGCGACAGACCGGAAGCCGTGTCCAGAAGGTTGAAATGGCCGTGACCGAAAAAGTTCGCCCAGTCAATTGAGGACATCGTTGCATACAACTGCTTGTTGACCCGGTTGGCCATCTCCAACGGGATGGCGATACCCGTCGCAATACCGATATACAAGGCCATCGGCCAGCGCGAAACCCACGAGTAGTTCTTGGAAAACCGGGTCCACATCATAACACCCAGGAGAGACGGGATGAGGTACCACGGCCGTGATGAATCCAGCCACAGGAAATACCAACTGCCGTCGTCAAGCCTCTGAAACAGGTTGGGCTCCAGGCCGTTGTGCCAGAGAATAATCACAAAATAGCCGGCGGATACGCCCACCACGAGGTGTTCGGCGAATTTGTAAAACGGGTTATCCTTGTACAGGAAGGAGAATGTCGCCAGCGTCACGAAGGCGCCGAACGTCGTCCATAAGAAAGTCGAAAACTCCATAACTACTTCGCCTCCTGTTGGTATTTCCGCTTACGACGGTCCATGAAGAAACCGACGTTGCCGACGACAATGAAGACGATTATCACCATGTGGGCATATAACTGAACCCGCATACCATCCTTGGCCAGACCAGGATTATCGGCCAGCTCCTCATACTGGGCGGCTCCGAGCAACCCGCCCATGATTCCGAAAACCTGCCCGGAACCGAGGAAGGGATAATACTGTGCTGTCATGACTCCGGTCAGACCCAAAGCCAGCGGGAAATTGAATCGATTCTGCCCGTAGGATATCCAATAATCGGTTATGTTACCGCCCGATATATCCACCACGCAGGCCACATCGTCGTAGTTGTAAACGCCCTGCATCATCGGCAGAGAATCCAGGGGGGAACCGTAATAATCGTTAGGGAACGGCAGGCGGAAATCCTGCCCCATGCCGAGAATGACCAGGGCGAAGTACGGTTTATAACCCAGAAAGCAGTAGTCGACGCCTCTGACGATCTCCCGCCCCTTGAATAACTGGCCGTTGTAGGTACGATCCAGCCGCAGCGAATCGGACAGGTCGCGCAGGGCCTGGTCAGCCATGCCGGGACCGTTCTGAGAAAGAGACGTTATAAGGACTTTCAGGTTCTTACGCCAGCAGTGCTCGACAATAGTGTAGGTCATGGGGTGCAGTTCGGCCATATTGTTCGGGTCATAATCGATCGCCACCATGACAATTTCGCCGGGCGGCAAGCTGTCAATGAAGTCATAAATGACTTTTACCTCAGGCTCCATCAGCGTCGGGATCTGGAACGGGATCGCATAGGTAATCACACAGACCAGAATGAGGAACAGGAAAATCCACCGCCGGTCGAGCTTCATCAATTTGTCAAAGATATACATAACCGGACTCCTTATCCTTTCCCCATGTATCCGCGTTCAATGCCCAGAATCACCTTAAGTGCCGTGGAGACGATCCCCAGACCGATGCCGATGACAATCGCGCGCTGGGCAGCCAGATTGGGAACGTTCATAAGCCAGTTGGAGGTCTTGGCGGCATAATCGCCGAAGATCGGCGTGAGATACGGATTGAAGCGAAGCATCACAATCAGCGCCGCTACCAGAAGCAAGGAGGCCAGAAGGTTGCGGGCCCGGAAGGCGCGGTAGGCGGCCGAGGCGATGAAAAAGGCCAAGAGTGAAAACATGGTCGCCAGGATGGGCATCATAACATGGTCAAAG
The DNA here is from genome assembly GCA_965602205.1 of uncultured bacterium. Taxonomy (GTDB): domain Bacteria; phylum Zixibacteria; class MSB-5A5; order GN15; family FEB-12; genus DAOUUR01. The sequence goes on from CBFCYQ010000088.1 coordinate 5,671, forward strand.
AAGGCGCGGAACATCGTGCTCTGCAGACCCTCCGTGCTTCGGAAAAAGAAACCCCAGGAAGGATCGAACACCGCCACCAGAACGGTGACAGCCAGGCACAGCCCCGCCAGCCCCAGGTACAGCCATTTAGCCGATGATGCCATCATGGCCTGCATAATCATTCCGATAGTCAACAGCACACCCGCCACGAAGACAAAATACCAGCCCCATGATTCACCGACGGGTGCGGTGAAGCCAAAAAGGGTCATTACAAACAGCCCGGCCAGGGTTACATAAGAGTAACCCCAGTTGGGCTTGCGGAACTTGATCTTATCCACCGAGACCCGGTACAGGGACCATATCCCCAGCGCCAGGGCAAAAATGCCGATTACGAGAATCCAGTCAAGGAGGAATTCATAGACCCATTCGGACGATTCATGAGGCACGAAGTACTGGAAGATCATGAATAATCCGAATATGAAAACTAAAAATAGAGGAAATTGTCGTTTCATCAGTCCGTTCCTCCTAATTAGCCACGTGGAATAAATCAGTAAAACCTACCCAGCCGAGATTGGCTGAGACTATCCCGAGGACAGCGAGAATAATCACCGCCGCCTTGGCGTAATCCTGCGCTTTCAAGGATCCCAGAAGAATGGGTTCCCGGCCCAGGTAGGCCGAAGCGGCGTACAATTCCTCACCGATAAGCGTGTAATCACACGCCACAATGAAAAACGGAATCTGGGCAATCTCGTCGGTTCCGGCGATCTGGATGGAGCCGGCCAACGCCCCTGTCTCGGCCAGCAACAACGACTCGGCGAAGAACTTGCCCATATAAACGTTGGTCGCCGGCAGCTCGCGGAGCATGATGCCGTTAACGGCCGCAACGTAAGCAAATTGCGACTGCGTCACAAAGAAAACCGTATCCTCCTTGTAGGAATCGGGACGCCCGGCATCCAGGTATGATGATTTTACCACTTCCTGCGCCACCGTCATGACGATCGGATCATAGGTCGGCACAATCAGGCCCGTCTGGTATTCGGCGACACGTTTGCCGACCCGCCCCAGTATCGTAAAGGATGCGATAGTCGCCACGTCGGCCGCCGTGCCCAGACCCAGGACGTAAAGAATGGGGCGACCCATCTCGGTGGCTCGGCCGATAGCATCGTCGATGGCCTCAATACCGGCCAGAGGGCGCACATAGAGGTCGGCCCCTCGACGGGCCCGGGTCACGAAATAGAGGGTCAGGAAGCCGAAGATAAGCACCGCATAGAGGACCGGTATCCGCCCCGTATTAAACCACTGGCCGTAACTCTGGACCGGGCCGACCACCGTCGGGACAGATCTCAGAGCGGGATCGACCGTCACGGCATCGACGCGGAAATAGTAGTCGGTGAAATCGGACAGGTAATCGCTGCTCTCGCGCTCCTTGGAGCCCACGCTGGAGTACTGCGCCGTCCCCAAAGGGACATTGCCGACGGAGCGCCACTTGCCTCCGTCCGGATACTGCCGGTGAACTTCCGGCAGCCGCTGCACGAACTCCGCGATACGTCCTCGGAGTTGCCTCCGATGGTCTTTCATCTCGGAAGTCACGTTGTCCGTCTCGGCAATTGCAGCGGCGACCTCAGACAGCTCCTGGCGAACAGCCTGTACACTGTCCATGAAAAACGGCACCCACCGAAAGATTTCATAAGTCATGACCGAGTTCGCGCCGGTGCCGTCGTCGGCGGAGAGTTCCCACGTCAGCGTGATGCCGTGGCCGTGGTCATTGTCGGTGTCGACAGCCTCCAGCAGCGACACCGGGGCCGGCAACGCTGACGAGTCGACAACGGCGCTGTCAACAGCCGCAGCCGCTCCTTCCGTCGTCACCTCCTGAGCCGTCACCGCGACAACACTAAGTAACACCGGCAGCAAGGTCGCTATTACTTTATATTTCATACGCCATCTCCCGAATTGTCAGGGATGAGTTTAACTTATTAGCTCTAACCAGTCTCTGAAGAGGAAAGTGATGCGGCCGACGAGAAGCGAAATACGCCCCATGACGGTGTAACCGAAGGAGGCCCCGAAGGTAAGCATCAATATCCATATACCCACCCTCGATCCCGCCCCGAAAGCTCCCTTATGCTCCTTGGAGAAGTAAAAGTATATGAGCCCGGTAAAGACACCGATGAAGATCACCCAGTTGGAAATCATGGCGACGAACTGACCGCTCGCCGAAAGATCGATATTGGAGAAGAAATGCCCTGCACCCTGCCACTGGTGGGGCTGGGCGCCCAGAAGAGGGACAAAAGTATTGGAGATCTGCTTGATGAAATCGGAGCGCAGGTAGCGGATGAAATTCAGACCCGCCGTCGTGCCCACGATAAAGGCCAGCGGCCACCGGGATATCCAGCCTCCCTTCGGGGCCAGACGCATCAGCAGGAGAATCCCCAGAATCACGGGAATATAGAAGAAGAAGTTGTACTCTCCGGGCTGGGGGGGTACTTCGAAGAACCGCGCCAGGCCCTCCGACAGGCGCGGAATCAGATTCTGGACAATCGTAGTCCAGAAACCGAGACACATCCAGAAAGCCGCCGACACGCCCACAAAGAGATGCTCGGCGAATTTATAAAACGGGTTATCTTTATACAGAAACGACAGCACGGCCAGGGTCAGAAAGGCCGAAAAAGTAATCAGAAATCCCTGCAGAATGTAATTTTCCGATTCGCCGTCCAAAGAGACGGCCTTCAGCAGCCAACTCAACAAAAACATCACCAGCACGACGGCCATCACTATGTAGGTCGATCGCCTCATTGTCTTTTCTTCTCCCGCCGACGACTGGTGAAAAAGATAATGTTGCCAATAATGATAAAAGACATAATCACTATGTGCGCCAGCGTCTGTGGTCCCATCATGCGCAGACCCGGCGTATCCATATCGGCGAATCGCGAATGCGTTTCCTTGAGAGTGAATTCATACTCGGCGGCGCCTTTCACACCGCCCAGAATGCCGACCACCTGCGTCGGATAATACGGGTATAGCTGCGGCGCCACGACGGCCGCCGTGCCGACTCCGATCGGCACGTTGCCGGGGTCACCGACAAAGAGCACCCACTCTTTGGGACCCGGTTTCCCGCCGCCTATGGAAACGACCAGGTCCAGGTCTTTGCAGGACCTGATATTGTCGAAAATCTCTATACTATCCAAAGGCACCGTGTTGACGTCCGTCGGGAACATCTTCCTGAAATCGGTAATGATGACGTTCAACACGCCCTCGTTGCCGGCTTTGTACCCGATATTGACCCAGTCCACCGAGTTGCGCTTTTCCGGGAATCCCGGCAGAATGAAATCTTGCAGCGACTGCGTCAGAAGCGCCTGACCGGTGGCCCAAAGCGACATGAAAATAACCTTGTGGCCCTTATACAGGCAGTGCCGGCTGATGGCGTTGGCCATAGGCTGCACTTCGGGAGCCATGGCCGGGTCGAAATCGAACGACAGCAGCACCTTGGAACCCGCCGGCAGGCTCTCTATCTTGTTAAAGATGGCCTTTACCACCGGCGAGGCCTTCTCGCTGAACGTCACCGGGAACAGGATAGGCGCGGCCACGGCCACAAAGATGAACAGGAAAATGATCCGCCGGTCGACCTCTTTGCTTTTCACCGACCTGATCAGCAGGGCCAGAAGACCGCCAAAGATAACCACCAGGGATATGATGATGCCGATATTATCCACTGTCATCTCCCAGGTAAGTACGTTCCACGCCCAAAATCAGCCGCAGAGACATCGAGACTACCCCCAGGCCGATGCCGATAATGATGGCTCTTTGCCCGGCCAGGTTAGGAGAGTTCATAATCCAGATAGCCAGGTTGGGAATCTGCAACACCGAAAGAGATTCGGGCACCCACGAAGTCACCATCAGCCCAAATGGGGTACGTCCCAGAAGGATGATGAAAGCGGCAATCAGCAATATGGTAGCTTCACGGTTCTTGGCGCGAAACGCGCGATATGACGCCGAAGCCACGAAAAACGCCAGCAGGGCGTACATCGTTGATTGCAGAGGTGTCAGCACGTAGTTGAAAACCTCCTGGAACCACGAACCGTCAGCCGTCACCGAGGCCGCAATGCCTCCGGGATTGCCGATCTTGAAAAGCCCGATAGCCAGCATGAAGGCAAAACCCGCGATGGTGACGATGGAAAACGGCCAGTCTTGCTTGCGCCGCTTGAGCTTGGTGATATGAACACGAAGCAGGTTGCCGCCACCCAGGAAAAAGGCAAATACCGCAATAATGTCAAAGAACAACGTGAAGTTCTCGCCCGCGGATTCCATCGGCGGAATAAAAACGGAGAATATCAGAAGCGCTCCGACGAAGAAAGTGATGAATAATGGTATCTGCCGTTTCATATGCTATCTACATCGTTGAAAAAATGGCTCTTAATATATCTGTCAGATCGTTCATGAACCCGACCTGCCAGGCCTGACCGATCGTCACGGCCACGACTCCGAGAATGATCACCGCCATGCCAATCGCCTTGCCCACATCCTGACCCTTCAGCGAGCCGAGCGCCTTCGGCTCGTTCGACAGATAGGCCGAAGCCGCGAACAGTTCTTCGCCGATCAGGGTAAAATCGCAGGCCGCGATGAAAAAGGGCAATTGTGCCGGACGGGCGGTGCCGGCAATCTGAATGGCGCCAATATAGTTGCCCGTCTCGGCCAGAATCAGCGACTCCGCGAAAAAGGCGCCCAGCAGGAAGACGGTCGCGGGCTTCTCACGCACCATGATACCGTCCACCGCGGCGACATAGCCGAATTGCTCATCGGTAACGTACGTGACCATATCGTCGCTGTACTT
>CBFCYQ010000089.1:0-10360 GCA_965602205.1 uncultured bacterium
TTGACACCGGTCTTCCGATAAAGTTCAAAATGGCGGATGAGTTTACACCGATTATCGATTCTTTTCTCCTGACGATAACGGCGGATTCGGTGGCCGGCGTTGCCGGGAGCGAGAATTTTGCCAAAACCTTTGGAATCGAGGTCTCGCTGGGCCCACCGCAGATACTCATCGTTGACGACGACCAGGGTGACGACTACGACGAGGTGTACCGTGAGATGGTATACCTGCGGCGCATTCCGCACAACGTTTGGCATGCCGACGCCAGTGGCTCACCCACCGGCGCGGAACTCGGCAACTATCCCATGGTATTCTGGCATACCGGGCAGCAGACGAGTGGTAGTCTCGGTTCTTCGGATATTAGTGCCCTTAAAGAGTATCTGGGTACGTACAACGGCCATCTGTTCCTGTCAGGATTCGCCCTGGTCACGGATATCCAGACTCACGACCCTTCGTTTCTCACGGACTACTTGCACACAAATAGTAGCTCTACCGGCAACTGGTACGTGTTTAAGAGTTTCAGCGATAACCCGGTGACAGGCGGCACCAAGTACAGGTACGGTACGGTCCTGCCGAAACCATTTGCACTTCTGGAGCCCCTTGGCGATGCCCAGGGCGCCCTATACGTTGGTGATTTTGGCCCTACAAAAGTGGATAGACCGGACATGGTAACGGGAGTGACCTATGACGGCGCCTATAAGACTTTTCTTATGACATTTCCTTTCGAATACATCGGTGACCTTTTTGTTGGTAGCGGTTTCGCCACTAAAGACACTCTTTTGAATCGTGTGATCAGCTTTTTTGGCGGTACTCCCACGTCGGTGTGGGACGGTCAACCATTTGCGACACTTCCTTCTAGTTTTGATCTGAGCCAGAATTATCCCAATCCGTTCAACCCGAGTACGCTGATTTCGTACACGCTCAGAACTGATGGCGAGTACGGCACCATGCCCGCAAAAACAAACCTGACAGTCTTCAACATGTTGGGACAGAAAGTGAAAACGCTGGTGGATGAGGTGCAGTTGCCGGGGAATTACTCGGTGGAATGGAACAGCACCAACGCGGCCGGCAAGAAAGTGGCGTCGGGTGTCTATTTCTATAAATTGACTCGCGGCAATGATACTCAGGCTAGAAAAATGATTCTCTTGAAGTAGTAAGGTCCACTACTGCTTCTTTACTTGTAGCCGCCCGACCGGGCGGCTATTTTATTGACGCATATAGCGTTAACAAAGTGAAAAATATCTCAAAATATTTCCGAATATGCTTGACTTTCTGTCCGAATATATTTAATTGAAATTGAAAATCGTTTTCATTCGGCCGGAATTGTAGTAATTGATGAAGGAATTTCTGAAAACAAAAGGTTTCAAGATGACCCCTCAAAGGGAGCTTGTCTTTCGGTCCTTCTTTGAGTTGGGGCGTCATGTCTCGGTCGACGAGTTGTACGAGAAGGTCAGGCAGAAAGACCGTTCGATCGGCTACAGTACGGTCTGGAGGAACTTGAAACTTATCTGCAAGGTGGGGCTGGCCGAGGAGGTCAACATGGGTGATGGAATCACTCGTTACGACCGTATTACCCCCGATCTTCATGGTCACCTGTTTTGTGTGAGTTGTAAGGACGTGGTGGAGTTTAAGGCGGAGTCCATGGCGCAATTCCTGGCCCGCAAGGCTCGAGACTTCGATTTCGAAGCAGAGGGGTTCAAGATCGAGATACAGGGATACTGTAATAAGTGCCGCAAGAAGAAAGATAAGGAGCAGGCAAAAAGAAGACCAGCCGCGGCTCCGACGGGTACTGTTGAATAAACAATGGCAACACTAAACGGTAAACGGAGAAGCAGAACTCAATTGACAAGTGACAACGAGAGCGAAAAATGACTTACCTTGATAAAATGGTTCCCGGCCAGCGCGGCAAGGTCCTGGGTTTTGTAAATGACAGTCCTCTGGCCCGAAGATTGATGGAACTGGGATTGATGCCGGGGCGAACAATTGAGTATGTGCGCAACGCGCCGCTTAGCGATCCGATGCAGATCAGGGTTGGAGACAATTCTCTGTCGCTCAGGCACTCAGATGCATCGGTGGTGACTGTTGAGCTTGAAGAATAGCATAATTCGAGAAACTGTGACCGGCGTGTAATGGGAATAAGAGCAAACATTGAATCCTCCACACAGCCTAAAATGATTGCCGTCTGTGGTAATCCTAACAGCGGGAAGACCACGATTTTTAACGCCATGACGGGCCTCAGGCAGAAGGTGGCCAACTACCCGGGCGTTACTGTTGAAAAGGTCAGCGGATACTTCACCGTCGATAAGCCGGTGCGTCGCAGGTTCTGCCTCGTAGACATTCCCGGTTCTTACTCGTTGTCGGCATTTTCCCCCGACGAGCGTATCGCGGTCTCCGCTCTGCACGGCAGCCTCGAAGGGAGCAGTCTGCCCGATGCCATCGTGTGCGTCATCGACGCCACGAATCTTGAGCGCGGGCTATATTTTCTCTTTCAGGTTTTGCAGATCGGGCAGCCGGTTGTGGTGGCCCTCAACATGACCGACCTCGCCCGTCGCAAAGGGGTCGAGATCGAGATTCCTAGGCTTCAGGGTCTGCTGGGGGGGGTTCCGGTGGTGCCGGTTGTGGGCAACAGAGGGCAAGGGATCAACCGGCTGAAAGAGGAGGTTGCGGCAATATTAGACAGGCCGTTCTGTCCGCTTAACCATCGCTACGATCCCATCGCCGAAGAATTGCTGACCACCCTGAGACAGAACTCGGATAACGGACATTTCACGCGAGCTGAATATCTGAGGGTGATTTTTGATGTCAATGGTCCCCTGGAGGAGAGGTTTCTGGGCAAGGCCGACGGTCCCCTGGTGGACGCGATTGACGAGGGCCGGAAACGCCTGATAGCTACATATGGCTCGCTGGTGGCAGCAGAGACGAGCTTTCTGGGCAAAAAGGCCGCGGACATCTGCGGCCGGGTTCTCACAGTGGGGAGTCGGCGTGTCGGGACAACCTCCGAAAAGGTTGACCGCTATCTGTTGCATCCGGTTCTCGGTCCGCTGGTGCTTCTGGCGACCATGGGCTTCATTTTCCATTCCATATTCAGTTGGGCTGAGCCGTTCATGGACCTGATAGACTCCGTCTTCGGGAATCTGGCCGGGCTGGTCGCGGGTTCGATGGCTGAAGGGCCGCTACGCTCGCTGCTTGCCGACGGCGTTATTGGTGGGGTCGGTTCAGTTCTGATTTTCATTCCACAGATAGCCATTCTCTTCATCTTCATATCGATTCTTGAGGATTCCGGTTACATGTCCCGAGCGGCCTTTCTCGTTGATCGGATGTTTCGCTGGTGCGGTCTGTCGGGAAAGTCATTTATCCCGATGCTCTCCTCCTTTGCCTGCGCCGTGCCGGGCATCATGGCTACCCGGACTATCGAAGACCGTAAATTACGGTTCATAACCATTATGGTGGCGCCCCTGATGACATGCTCCGCGCGTCTACCGGTATACTCTATCATGATTGCGGCGTTCATCCCGTACAAAACATACTGGGGCTTGTTTAACCTCCAGGGGGCGGTCCTGTCGCTGCTTTATCTGCTAGGGGTGGTTGTAGCCGTAGTGGTGTCGTTCATCTTAAGCAAAACGGTTTTGAAGACGGAGCGCGGAACGTTTCTGATGGAAATGCCATCGTACAAACTGCCCACCTGGAAATCGGTTATCGTGCGTGTCGTCAATCGTCTCAAGACGTTTGTCATCAGGGCCGGGACCGTCATTCTGGCCATTACGATCATTATCTGGGCGCTCAGCTACTATCCCCGCCCGCCTGGACTGGCCGACCAATACGAGCAACAGGCAGCAGAATTAACTGCCCGTTATGTGGATGACCGGGCCGCTCTGGAGGCACGCCTGATGTCTGTATTTAACGGCTTGTCGGCGGGTGAGTCCGCCTGGGTGGCATCGCTTCGTGAACGGGCTGCCGAGGCCAGGGGCGAAGCGGGATTGGCGGACATAAGAGAAGCAGCCATTATAGAAAAACCCGACCGGGCAGCGCTGGTTGACGCGGCGATGGAGTCACCGGCGCTGAGCCTGGCTCATGACCGGACTCTGCGGGAATTATCCAACAATCGCGCCGGTGAGTTTCTGCGGCAGTCATTTTTTGGCAGAATCGGACGGATGATTGAACCCGCTTTCAGGCCGCTGGGTTGGGACTGGAAAATAACTATGTCGGTCCTGGCCGGATTTCCCGCCCGAGAGGTGATCATAGCAACTCTCGGTACCATATACAACCTCGGCACCGAGGTCGATGAAGAACCGGCGTCGCTCGTAAACAAGATGCGTCACGCGAAGTGGGATAGCGGGGCCAAGGTGGGGCAACCGGTATTCACGCTGGCCGTAGCTCTATCTATCATGGTTTTCTTCGCCCTGTGCTGCCAGTGCGGGGCGACACTGGTCACTATTCGCCAGGAGACCGGCCGCTGGCTTTACCCGACCGCCGTCTTCGCTTATATGACGACGCTGGCATATCTGGTTTCACTGGTCACATACCAGGTTTTTAGCGGGATGGGTCTGTGATGAGTGTACTCTGGCAGCAACTGATAATCGGCTTTCTGGTCTGTGTAGCAATTGCGTTCCTGACTATCCGTTATCTCCGATCCCGGCGTGGGAAGAGCGATTGTCAGGCCTGCCGGGCAGACATGCTGCGCCGCAAAGCGGAATCGGCACGGGAGAATTAAGCCTTGCTTTCCGCCCGCCTTATTTGTTTAAAATAGCTATGTTTCAATCCGGCCCGATATTGCTGGGGCAGTACCGTCCTCTCGATTCCTATCTCCATCGGCTGGACGCGAGATCAAAGATGGTTCCGATTACGCTGGCCCTGGTCCTGGCCCTGATGACCGGATCACTTTTGTTCTATGTTGTGATCCTGGTTTCGCTTCTGGCAGTTCTTCTAAATGCGCGGGTCGGACTGGGGGCCTTGCTGAGGAATTTCAAACCGCTGATTATCCTGGTGGCCGTGACGGCCATGTACCACCTGGCCTTTTCCGGAAAGGACACAGCTACCCTGTTTGAAATATTCGGCTGGCGCATCACCAGCGGCGGGCTGGAGATGGCCGGTTTTTATTCATTGCGGCTGGTGCTGTTTATAACGGTCGCTTTTTTGATGACGCTGACGAATTCACCGTCGGAACTGGCCGAAGCCTTTTCCAGGATACTGAGACCGTTGAAGGCGATAAAAGTGCCGGTCCACGACCTTTCGTTGATTCTGTTCATGGCGATCCGCTTTATTCCCGTGCTGTACGAGGAATTTACGGCTATTCGCAACGCCCAGATAATGCGGGGAGTGAACTTCTCCGGGTCGCTGGTGAACCGTATCAGAAAGACCGCTTACATCATTATCCCGGTCTTTGTCTCAGCAATTCAGCGGGCCGACGACATAGCCCTGGCCATTCAGGCCCGGGGCTACAACCGTGCCCCCGAGAGGACCTTTTACTCCCGGTCGCGCTTTGGGATGAATGAACTGAAGTTTGCGGTCCTGTCATCACTATTTGTAACAGTTGTCTTTTATCTGACCGATTGACCGATGTCCAGAAAGAACATCAAACTCATTGTCGAGTATGACGGGACCGCCTACGCCGGGTGGCAGGTGCAAAAGGACCAGAAGAGCATCCAGGGTGAGTTGATCAGAGCGATTGAAGGCGTAACCCGCCGGCAGGTGACACTCACCGGTGCCGGCCGGACGGACGCTGGTGTTCATGCCCTGGGCCAGGTGGCCAATTTCGTCGTCGATCACGACCTGGAGCCGGAGCGATTCAAGGATGCCATAAATTTCTATCTGTCTCCGGATATACGGGTCAAAAAATCGAGCGAGGCCGCCGCCGATTTCGATGCCCGTCGGGACGCATGTTGGAAGCGGTATCGCTATCTGGTAGGATTGGAGAGCTCGGCTATTTACCGGCAACTGCGTTGGGAAATAACGCACCCGGTGGCCGTGGAGAAACTCAGGCGGGCGGCGCAGGAGATTGTCGGAGAGCACGATTTCTCGCCGTTCTGCGTGGTGTCGTCCCGCAAAGAAAACAACCATTGTCTTGTTTACAGCGCTCATTGGCGACTGGTGGGCAATCTGCTCATTTTCGAGATTCGGGGAAACCGGTTCCTGCACAACATGGTACGGTCGTTGGTGGGGGCGATGGTCAACCTGGCGTGGGAAAATCCGGATAAGAACAAGCTGAACTTGACTTTAGACCGGTTTGCGGATATTATTAAGGTTCCATCGGAGGCACGAGCAACATTCACGGCACCGCCCCAGGGACTGTACCTGGTGTCGGTAAATTATGGAAAAGGAACGGGAACATGAAATTCTTCATCGATACGGCTAATCTTGAAGAAATTAAATCAGCAGCGGAGATGGGAGTCCTCGACGGTGTCACGACCAATCCTTCGCTGGCGGCGAAAGAAACCACGCCTTACCGGGAGCTCCTGAGTGAAATCTGCAAGGTCGTATCCGGTCCGGTCTCGGCCGAAGTTCTTGCCACTGACCATGACGGCATGGTCCGGGAGGCGGAGGAACTGGTGAAGATTGCCGACAACATTGTTGTCAAGATTCCAACCATCCTCGAGGGTCTCAAGGCGATCAAGACTTTGACGGCGCGGCAGATCGCCACCAATGCCACGCTGGTTTTCTCTCCGTCACAGGCAATTCTGGTGGCCAAGGCCGGGGCCACTTATGTCTCGCCGTTTATCGGCCGGCTTGATGACATCTCGGCGGCAGGTATGGATTTAATTGATCAGATCGTGACGATTTACCACAACTATGTCTTTGAGACACAGGTTTTGGTCGCCTCGGTGCGGCACCCGATGCACGTGGTCGAGGCCGGGCTTATCGGCGCTGATGTTGTGACGATGCCTTATAAAGTAATAGGCCAGCTTGTCAAACATCCGCTTACGGATATTGGTCTGGAGAAGTTTATTTCGGACTTCAAGAAGGCTCAAAAAGGCTGATGATTACAAGATACACATTGCCCGAGATGGGCGCGCTGTGGACCGAGGAGAGCCGCTTTCAATCCTGGTTGAAAGTAGAAATCGAGGCGGCGCGAGCAATGGCTCGATACAAAATCATCCCGGCACAGGCTTTCAAGACGATTGAGAAAAAAGCTCGCTTCGATGTAAAGCGCATAAACGAAATCGAAGCCGAGGTCAATCACGACGTCATCGCCTTTCTTACATCGGTGGCCGAGTTTGTCGGCGATGATGCCCGGTACCTGCACTACGGTATGACGTCGTCCGATGTATTGGATACCTCGCTGTCACTGCTGATGAAACAGGCGGCGGCGATTATCGACAAAAAAATCGCAGTGGTTCTAAAACAGATTCGCAGGCTGGCTATGAAGTACAAGACGACTCCGTGTATGGGGCGGACACATGGCGTGCTGGCGGAGCCTATGACACTGGGTCTGAAGTTCGCGGTCTGGTTCACCGAGCTCGAGAGGGGGCGCGAGCGGTTCAAAGAGGCTACCCGGGCGATATCGGTGGGCAAGCTATCCGGAGCGGTGGGCAATTTTGCCAACCTGGACCCGCGGGTGGAGGCGGCGGTGTGTCGGACGCTGGGTCTTAAACCTGCCAAAGCCTCGACCCAGGTTTTGCAGCGGGATCGGCACGCTCATTATATTTCGGCGCTGGCTCTGTTGACGTCATCCCTGGAGAAATTTGCCACCGAGATTCGCAACCTGCAGCGCACCGAGATCGGCGAGATGGCGGAAGGATTCACCAAGGGCCAGAAGGGTTCCTCGGCCATGCCGCACAAGAAGAACCCGATCACGGCAGAACGGATAACGGGCATTGCCCGACTGGTCCGGGGCTACGCTGTCTCGGCGATGGAGAACATAGCCCTGTGGCATGAGCGGGATATCGCCCACTCGTCGGTGGAGCGCGTGATAATTCCCGACGCTACGATAATCACCGACTACGCCCTCGAGAAATTCACGACTGTTCTGCAAAACCTGGTGGTCAACGAAAAGCGCATGCTGGACAATATATATTACCGCGGGGGGCTGGTTTTCTCGCAGCGCTTGTTGCTGATGCTGACCGGGCCGGTTGGTTCACGAGAAACGGCTTACCGCATGGTACAGCGCCACGGGCTGGCGGCGGCCGAAGGCAGAGGCTCGTTTCGGGAACTGGTTAAGAGGGACCGGGACATCCGGGCTCACCTGTCCGAGAAAGATATCGACAGTTGTTTCGAGTTGGGCTATTACACGCGGAACGTGGATAAAGTTTTCAAGCGGGTGTTTGAAAAATGATTGCGCGCGAGGGAATCCCGTTTATTGCCGTTGGGTTCCTCCTGACGGTATTGCTGATTGTCCTGGCCGCATGGCTGGACAGCCGCTGGCTTTTTGCGCCCGCCGTGATCATGGCCGTCCTGACGGTTTTCACGACTTTTTTCTTCCGGGACCCGCAGCGCAGTTTCACACCAAGTCCGAATATCCTGGTGGCCCCAGCCGACGGAAAAGTCGTGGCGATAGACAGTCTCGAACACCATCCTTACATCGGAGGCAAAGCCATCAAGGTCTCCATCTTTCTGTCCATTCTCGACGTTCACGTCAATCGCAATCCGGCCGAGGGAACGGTCGAATATGTCAGGTACAATCCCGGGAAGTTCCTGGCCGCGTATAAGGATAAGGCGTCGGAGGTTAACGAGCAGACCGAGATTGGTATTATCACGACCGGGGGAGAGAAAATTGTCGTCAAACAGATTGCCGGGTTGATTGCCCGCCGCATTGTCTGCAGGTTGACGGAAGGGGCCGAAGTATCGGCGGGCGCCAGGTTCGGGATGATACGGTTCGGTTCGCGTACGGACCTGATCGTGCCGGCCGCCAGTGAGATCAGTGTCAGACTGGGGGATCACGTATACGGCGGTCGCACAATTATGGGCTGCTTGAAGATCAATCCTGCCGACGGCGGCGCTCGCGAGGCGACCGAGGAGGATCATGTCCAGCTATAGGGGCATTTTCCCGGGCACCTTTACCATGGGTAATGTCGTCTGTGGCTTTCTGGCGATATTGTCCGCCTTCGAGGGTCACATCACAACGGCCTGCTGGTTTATCATCCTGGCCGGCTTTTTGGATGCCCTGGATGGTAAGGTCGCCCGCCTGAGCGGCGGCTCCAGTCAGTTCGGGATCGAGTTGGACTCACTGGCCGATTTCCTTTCGTTCGGCGTGGCTCCGGCGGTGATTGTCCATGCCATCAAGCTGAACACCCTGGGACGCTGGGGCTGGATTATAGCCATCGTTTTCATCATGGCCGCTTCCTACCGGTTGGCACGTTTCAATGTTCTGGCGGACAGCGAAGAAAAGAAGGAGTTTCTCGGTCTGCCGGTGCCGGTGGCGGCCTTTGCCCTGGTGACATACATAATATTTTCCTACAAGGTGTGGGGTCAGCTCGAGCACGCGGAGTTGTTGGTTTCCATGATTGTCGCGCTGGCCATCCTGATGGTTTCCCAGATCGAGTACGAAGTATTCCCGGATCGATTTGAATCACGCCAGGGCCGCATCAAGCTGGTCATCCTCCTGGCGATAATCCCGGCGGTAATTTTCAAACCGAGACTCTTATTGTTTCCGATTGTGTCATTATATATATTGTATGGTATCGCCAAAGAATTTTACCGTTTGTTCCACGTGGGAGTGGGTAAGGTTACGGGACGCGGTTATCGACGGCGCAGAACGGATAAGGATATTACCGATGAGTCAGAACAGTAAAGCAGTGGTCTATGTCAGGTTGAAGGACGGTGTTCTTGACCCTCAGGGGGTGACGATTCACAAGGCCCTTACTCAGATGGGCTACGACGAATTCGCATCGGTGCGCACCGGGCGCTTTTTCGAGTTGGAAATAAGAAGCGACGGTGACGACATCGACCGGAAAATCGACGAGGTCTGCGCCAAATTACTGGCCAACCCGGTAATCGAGCGGTATACGGTGGAGAGGACTAAATGAAATTCGGCGTCGTGACATTCCCCGGGTCCAATTGCGATTACGATGCTTACGCGGCCCTGAAATTCATCCTCGAGGAGGAGGTGGAGTTTCTCTGGCATAAGTCGGAAGACCTTCTCGGCTGCGACGCCGTTATTTTGCCGGGCGGTTTTTCATACGGGGACTATTTGCGGGCGGGCGCCATTGCCAAGTTCTCGCCCATAATGAACAAGGTCCTGAAATTCGCGAAGGGCGGCGGCATCGTGATGGGCATCTGTAACGGTTTCCAGGTTCTGACCGAGTGCGGTCTGCTTCCCGGCGCCCTGATGCGCAATGAGCATCTTCGGTTCAGCTGCAAATTCGTTAGGTTACGTGTGGAGACGAACTCGAGTACATTCACGCGCGCCTGCGTGCGCGGTGAGATTCTG
>CBFCYQ010000090.1:0-10220 GCA_965602205.1 uncultured bacterium
AGTTGCAGATCCATTATGCGTTTACCTTTGCAAGTTCGAACAAGAGCGCCGCGGCGGTCTTGCAGCCGTTTTCGAAATCGGCCACGCGGAAGCTCTCGTTTGGTGAGTGAGCGTTGTTCTCGTGCAGACCGAAGCCGATCAAGAGAGTGTCCAGGCCGAGGATGGTCTTGAAATCGCTGACAACCGGAATCGAGCCGCCTTCTTTCATGAAGACCGGTTGCTTGCCGAAACCGATTTTGATGGCCCGGCCGGCGGCATCCAGCCAGGGACCATCCGTCGGCACCACCACGCCGGAGGCACCGCCGTGCTTTTTGATTTTCACGGTAACCGATTTCGGCGCGATCTTTTTGAGGTAACGCTCGATCTTGTTGCAGATGTCGACCGGGTCCATATCGGGCACGAGGCGCATGGTAATCTTGCAGGACGCCCAGGACGCAATAATGGTCTTGGCGCCTTCGCCCTGGTAACCGCCGGTTATGCCATTGAGGTCAAGGGTGGGTCGGGACCAGGTGCGCTCAAAGGTCGAGTAGCCCTTCTCCCCGGCAAGGGCCGGCACTCCGAGGGACTTACGGTATGCCGCCTGATTGAACGGCAGCCGCTTGAACTGGTTCTTCTCCCATTTCGTCACCGGTTTGGCGCGGCTGTAGAAGCCGGGAATAGCTACTTTGCCATTCTTGTCGTGAAGCTGACCTACCATAGCACACAGGGCGTTGATGGGATTGGTTATGGCGCCGCCGAAACTGCCGGAATGAACGTCGCGGTCCGGACCGTAGACGAATACTTCCACAAAGGCAATACCGCGCAAGCCGTAAGTGACCGCCGGAAGCGTCCGGCTGAACTGAGCGGAGTCGGAGACGACGACGATATCGGCGGCGAGCATCTTTTTGTTTTTCTTGATGAACTTCGGCAGGTTCTCCGATTGGACTTCTTCCTCGCCCTCGACGAGGAATTTCACATTGACGGGAAGCGTCCCGGTCGTCTTGAGAACGGCTTCAATGCCCTTGACATGGGCAAATACCTGGCCCTTGTCATCGGTGCCGCCGCGGGCAAAGATATCTCCCTTGCGGATAACCGGCTTGAACGGATCGGATTTCCATAATTCCAGGGGTTCGGGGGGCTGCACGTCGTAGTGACCGTAATAGAGTACCGTGGGGGCCTTCTTGTCAGCGATGTACTCGGCATAAACGACCGGGTGACCGCCGGTGGGATATGTGCGGGCCGTCAGGCCGATAGCCTTAAGATGGTCTTTCAACCAGGCGGCACAGGCCAGCATGTCTTTTTTATGCTCCGACTTGGCGGACACGGATGGAAACTGGAGAAACTTGAAAAGCTCATCCATGCGTTTTTTGCCGGTCTTTTTCAGGTATTCGTAGGGGGTCATGATTGGTCTCCTGCTGTATTGTTTTATTTACAGTGAATACGAATATATGCAGTGGACGTTCCCCTGTAAAGAGATAGTCGGTAATACGAGGTGGTTTCACGCCGGTAACTATACCGGGGAGGGTCGGCTCAGCCTCTGTGTTTTTTGAACCAGGCGGCGGGATCTTCGGCGAAATTCAGGCACGACTTAAGCAGGCGGGAGTGCATTGTTTCTTCGTCAATGAGCCAGCGGTAGAATTTACGGATGCGGGGGTTATCGGCCTCATCGAGTTTCTGCCGGTAGAAGTCCTCGGCCCCGTTTTCGAATTCCAGCGCCATGCGGTAGGCTTCGATATCATCATCGGTGGCCGGGTATTTCTCCTCAAGCCGGCTCAAACGGTCGTTGAAGTCGGCCAGCTTCGCCTCGGCATCGGAGTCTTCGGTTTCGGGCAGGTCGCTCACCCCGGAGCTTTCCAGCGACCGGTAAAAGCGTTCAATTTGTTCGATGTGCCTGTCTTCTTCGGCGGCCAGGAATTCAAAAGTCTGCCGCGCCAGGCGGCTGGTAGTTTCGGTCGCGGCCCGGGCAAAAAACTGCTTACCTTCCCGCTCCAGCTGCAGAGCGATGCGGAACGGCTCCAGCAGTCCATCCGATGTGTTGTTTATTGTCATAGCGGGAATAAGTTAAAATATCCGGCGGGAAAATCAACCGGGAAATGCAGCTCAGTAGTCTTTGCGCTTGAAGACGAAAATCGCGGCGTAAATCAGCACCACCGAGAACAGCAGGGAGCTCCAGAGAGGCATCCAACTCTCGATCCGCCGGTCGAGGGCCAGGCGGGTGGTCATGTCCGATATTTCACCGGTTTTGGGCAGGATGTAGTAAAGCGTGCTGGTTATGAACTCGACCACCTTTGATTTGGACAGATCGGCGACGAACTCCCGGTATTCCAGCAGCCAATCGACGACGTAGAAGATGAAGGCACTCATGATGCTGATGGTGGTCGAGCCGGTTATCAGCCCGATAGAAACGGTGATACTCAGCCAGATGAACAGGACGACGAGCTTCAGGATGAGAATATACAGCATGCCCCATGCGAAGAAGCCGTGCACCAGGTATGTCACCAGAACCGCCAAAATACCGCAGACAACTACCACCGCGCCATAGACCAGCCAAATGCTGAGCAGCTTGTTGACGAATACCGCTGAGCGCGAAATCGGTTTGGACAGGTAATAGTCGGCGCGACCCTTCAAGAACATATTGGGAGCCAGGCCGGCTGTCGCCATGACGGTCAAAAAGACCAGAAACGACATGAAGCCCGCCAGCATGTGAACAAGTGGCTCACCCAGCAGCGCACTGAGTTGTCCCATGTCTTCGGTGGCGATGTTGAACTCGCCGCCGAGTTTCGTCTCGGCCAAACGCATGAGCATCAGGATTAACAGCGCGACAACCGTCACGACCGCGTAGATATAAATCACCTTGCGGTCAAACAACTCGACCACGGTGTCCCGGGTGATACCCCTCATGGCGTCTGCTCCGGCTTTTCCGTGACCATCTCGATGAACGATTGCTCCAATGAAACCTTTAGCGGTTGCAGAGACCGGATGCTGATTTTTTTCATTCTCAGCATATCGATCAGGTCGTTTATTTTCGCTTCGTCGGTCAATTCCAGGATGAGCTTGTTGGAAGATATCGAGAGCTTGCGGCCAATATCTTCCGGAATCTGGATGAGGCGGCTGCCAAAGTCCGCTTCGACCTCGTACTGTGATTTGCGACTGGTGAGTTCGCTCACCGTGCTGACTTTTACCAGCCGCCCTTTCTGCATAATGGCTACCCGGTCGGCCGCCGACTCGACCTCGGACAGAAGATGCGAATTGAGGACTATGGTCTTCCCCTCGTCGCGGATTTTGATGAGGACCTCCCTGATCTCCACCTTACCCACCGGGTCGACGCCATCGGTAGGCTCGTCGAGAAGCAGTAGTTCGGGGTCGGATATAAGAGCCTGGGCCAGGCCGATTCGCTGCAACATGCCCTTGGAGTATTTCCCGATTTTGACGCTGGCCCACTTGTCCATACCGACCAGCTCCATCAGATGCTGGGTGCGCGAGTCAAGGTCGGCCTGCGACATACCGAACATGCGACCAGTCGTCTCCAGAAGGCCCAGGCCGGTCATATGATACGGAAAACGGTGGTTTTCGGGCAGGTAGCCGACTTTTTCGCGCGAGTGGGGATTTGACGGCGGCAGGCCAAAGAGTAGAGCTTCGCCGGAGGTAATCCCGGCTACTCCCAGCAGGGTCTTGAAAAGCGTGGTTTTGCCAGCGCCATTGGGACCCAGAAGCCCGAAAATCTGGCCCTGCTCGATTGCCAGGCTCAGGCAATCGACGGCCACGATGCCGCCTTTTTTCATGCGTGGTCGGTAGACTTTGGTAAGGTCTGTAAATTCAATAACATTCATAATTCAGGTTCGGAACCCGCGGCCGTTTATATACTTAACCTACGGCACACCTTTCTCTAAGTTGCCACCATAGGGTCAAATAAGGGTCAAATCAAGTTTTACTTATATATAAGAGAAGTCGGCCCGGGATGGGGCAATCTGGAGGGAAAAATAAAGCCGGCGAGCGGACTCGAACCGCTGACCTGCTGATTACAAATCAGCTGCTCTACCAACTGAGCTACGCCGGCGTACTGCCAATAGCATAAACAAGCAAATTGGGCCGAAGTGTCAAGATGTTTTCGGGGCCTCTGCCCTCTTGCCCGCCTCAGACCTTGCGTTTCCAGCGGACGCCCTGGGGGGTGTCTTCAAGGATGATGCCCCGGGCGGTCAGGTCGTCGCGGATCTTGTCGGCCAGGGCGAAATCCTTTTTCTTCTTGGCCTCGGTGCGCTGCCGGATCAGGTCCTCGATTTCACTGTCGATATCTTCTTTTTCGTAGACGAAATCCAGAACGGTGTCAACCTTGCGAATGGCCGCCAGGGCCCTGTCGCGCTCATCGGCGGAGAGCTTATCTTCGGCCTTGAGCCGGTTGATCTCCCGTATGAAGTCAAAAACCGCGCCCAGCGCGCCGGAGATATTGAGGTCGTCGTCGAGGGCTTCTTCAAACCCGGCCAGCATCTTCTCGGTGACACCGTCGGCGGTGCCGTCCGACGCTCCACCGGCGTAATCGGAGAGGTTGGCGATGAAGTCATTGTAGCGCTCGAGAGCATGGCGCGCGGAGTCCAGGCCCGGGAAAGTGAAGTTGAGCTGCTGGCGGTAATAGGTGGCCAACAGCAGGTAGCGCACGGCCAGCCCCGGGTAGCCTTTGTCGATGATATCGCGCAGGGTGTAGTAGTTGCCCAGGGATTTGGACATCTTGCGGCCGTCGACAATAAGGTACTCGGCATGCAGCCAGTAATCAACGAACTTCTCGCCGGTAGCACCTTCGGATTGGGCGATTTCGTTTTCGTGGTGGGGGAACATGTTGTCCACGCCGCCGGTGTGAATATCGAAATGTTTGCCCAGGTATTTCATCGACATGGCCGAGCACTCGATATGCCAGCCGGGGCGACCCTTGCCCAACTCAGTCTCCCAGAACACCGGGCCGTCCGCTTCATCCCAGGCTTTCCAGAGGGCGAAATCCGAAACCGATTCTTTTTCGTATTCGTCCGAGACAATCCTCGCGCCTGGCTTGAGGCCCTGCATATCAAGGTTGGCCAGCTTGCCGTAGTCCGGAAAGGCATCGATCTTGAAATAGTAGTTGCCGTTGGCTTCGTAAGCGATTCCGCGCTCGATGAGCTTCTTGACAAGCTCGACCATCTCGGGGATATGCTCGGTGGCGGCCGGGTAATGCTCGGCGCGCTCGATGCGGAGGGTGTCGAGGTCTTCGAAGAACGCCTTGACATACCCCGCGGTATATTCTTTGAGCGCGACGCCTTCGGCCTGGGAGCCCCGGATGGTTTTGTCATCCACGTCGGTCAGGTTCATCACCTGGGTGACCTCGTAGCCCTTGTATTTCAAATAACGCCGGAGCAGGTCTTCGAAAGTAAAGGCCCGGAAATTGCCGATAGTAGCTACATTGTAGACGGTGGGGCCGCAGGTATACATACCGACCTTACCCTCCACACGCGGTTTGAACTCCTCTTTGACCCGGGTGAGACTGTTTTTGAATCTGAGCGCCATCGCCTGTTTATACCTCCGTCAGTGACCGGATGGTCTTTTTGTCAAGCTTCTTTATCAACTCGCAGATCAGCTTGACGGTATTATCATAATCGGTGCGATTCATAATTCCATTATGGCTGTGGATGTACCGAACCGGCGGGCCGATAACGATTGTCGGCACACCTATACGACTTATATGCACGCGGCCGCCGTCAGTTCCCCCTGCTTCCATATATGAGAGGTGGTACGGGATTTTCCTGGCCTCGGCGGTTTTCATCACGAGATCGCGCAGCTTGAGGTTGGGAATCATGGTGGCATCGTAAAAGAGGATAGCCGGGCCGGAACCCAGTTTTTCTTCTTTGTTGAAGCCGTCGGGTGGCACATCCTGACCAACGCCGGTATCGACAATAATGCAGACGTCGGGATCAGTCAGGTTGGCCGTGGTCTGGCCGCCGCGGAGGCCGACCTCTTCCTGCACCGACGCCCCGGCGTAGATCGTGTTGGGGTGGGTCGCCTTCTTGAAATAACGCATGATGTCGATAGCCACCGCGCAGGAGACACGGTTGTCGAAGGCCTTGGACAGATACATCTTCTTGTTGCCCATGATGGTGAATTGACTATCAGGCACGATCGGATCGCCCAGGCGGACGCCCAGTCTCTTCTTGACGTCGTATTTCTCCTGAACGCCGACGTCAATATACATATCCTTGATGGGCACTACCTTCTCGCGGTCCTTGAGAGGAACCAGGTGGGGCGGGGCGGCGCCGACAACGCCGAGGACCGGGCCCTTGGACGTCATAACCCGCATCCGCTGGGCCAGGGCGACATGGCCCCACCAGCCTCCCAGCGGCAGGAATTTAATATACCCCTCCTTGGTTATTTCCTTGACCATAAAGCCGATTTCATCCATATGGCCCAGTACCAGTATGCGCGGGCGGTCGGACGAGCCTTTTTTGCGACCCAGCACCGAGCCCATCCGGTCGTATTCCAGACCATCGACGTTGCCTTTGAGTTCCCGGGTCAGGATATTACGGATCTCCTGCTCGTGGCCGGAGACACCGTTGGCCTCCGTGATTTCCTTGAATAGAAGTTCTGTTCTGTCCATAATAGCTCCTGTATATTTAGAATCCCTATCCGTGTTTCAATTCAATCAGAAGAAGCACAATATATCAAAAAAAACTGACATTACCAGTCAAATCTCGATATGTCGTTCCAGTTCGCCGAGAGTGCGAATGGTCCGCAGAGTGTCCGGCATGTCCTGGGGATACTCGCGGCCTTCGACGATTTTCAAAATCGCATTCATGCCGATGTCGTTGGGCCCCTCGACGTCCTCGACGTAGCGGTCGCCGATATAGACGCATTCGGAGGGGGCAAATCCGGCCATATTAGCGGCCTTGTAAAAGATATCCGGATGCGGTTTGCGCAGTTTGAAGCTGGAGCTGAAGACGGTGAAATTGAGGAATGGTTTTATTTTGAATCTCTCCAGTTCCATCAGGTGGGCCCGCGCCGGAAAGACGGTATTGGAGATCAACCCCATCTGGGGGATTTTCTTTTTGATACGACCGAGCGTATCGAGAACGTCGTCGTACGCGTACAGGATTTTCTCAACCGGTTTGTAGTAGGCGTCAAAGAAGCGGTCGACGATGCTGTCATCCATATTCAGACCGAGTTTTTCGAAAAGCTCGGCCGTCACCTGGGGAACGGACCACTCGACAAGGGTTTCGGTAGCCGCTTCTCGGTAGCGGCACCTGATATCCTGAAACGCTTCGTAGAAGCTCGTCTCGTCGGAAAGCTCGTATCCCTTTTTGAGCAGGAACTTGCGAGCGGCGGCCACGCACTGGCGGTTCAGTTCATCCCATGGAACAGCTTCATACTCGATAAGAGTGGAACCGAGGTCGAAGATGACGGCGCGCGGCTGCAGTTTCTCCATAATCAGCGAAGGCGCCCTTTCAGAGCGGATTTGACAATGCGGTCCACGAGCTGGTCAAAGCTGATGCCGGCGGCCGCGGCCGCCATCGGCGACAGGGAAAGCTCGGTCATGCCCGGCAGGGTGTTCAACTCGAGGCAGTAGAAGTTTTCATTTTCGTCCAGGATGAAGTCTACCCGCGCCAGACCGGCGGCCCCGATGACGTCGTAGGCGCGAAGAGCGGCATCCGACAGTTGCGCGGCCAGTCCGGGGTCTATCGGCGCGGGGGTCACATACTCGCACTTGCCCTTGGTGTATTTGGCCTCGTAGTCGTACAGCCCACCGGCCGGAATGATTTCCACCACCGGCAGCGCCTCGCCGTCGAGAACCGCCACCGTCAGTTCCCGACCCGCGATGTACTTCTCTACCAGTACGTCGCTGCTTTCGTGCAGTGCCTGTTCAATGGCCGGTTTCAATTCGTCAATGGCATTGACTTTAGTCAAGCCGACGGTGGACCCGCTGTCGTTGGGTTTTACGATAAACGGGCACTCAAAGCGGGCTGCTATTTCATCGAGAAGAAGGGCATCGACGTCTCTGTCGTCGAGCCGATAGAGCGCCCAGTCGGGTGTGGGGATATCCACGCTCTGGAACAGCCGCTTGGCGACGGCTTTGTTCATGGCGATAGCCGAGGCGGTCATGCCCGCCCCGGTGAATCTCTGGCCCGCCATCTCGAGAAGGCACTGGCAGCCCCCATTCTCACCGGTGCCGCCGTGGAGAGCGACAAAAACTACCTCGACATCCCGAAACCCCGGCGACGAGATGGCGTTGATCAAGGCACGCGTCTCCGATTTGACCGGCGGCGCCGTCTTGCCGGAGTCGTTATTGGGAGCGGTCAGGAACTTGCCGTCCCGGCTGATAAGCGATTTACCGGTGAGGGGGTCGATGGCAAAGACGGTGTGCTGTTGTCTCTTGAGAGAATCGTAAACAGCCTGGCCCGTGGCGAGTGAGACCTCCCTTTCGCTGGAATCACCGCCGGCTAACAGCAAAATTTTCATTCAGCCCTGTTTCCTTACAGTCACAAACTTGCGAGCGAAATACAGCACCAGAAGCAAGACCATAAGGGGCCACACGATGGCACTGTAGGTCTTAAAAAGATACTCTATCCGTTCAAAATTCTCTACCAGTTTGAAAGCAATATACATCACCAGCGAGGTAAACAAAATATAAGATACCACCGAAAAAATCAGCATTTTCAGGGCGCGGTAACGGCCGATTCCGGCCACAATTGCCAGCACCGCCCGCAGGCCCACCACGAAACGCGAGAATATCAGAATGAGGACGCCCCACTTTGAAAACTTCTGTTCCATCTTGAGGATATCATCGGCCGAGAAGTATTTGAAGTCCTTGCGCATGAAGTAGTCCCGCCCGTAGTTTTTCCCGAAGAAGTAAAGAAGCATCACCGAACTGATGCCGCCGGCAATTACTATTAGAAAAGTCACCAGAAAATCCAACCGCGAAACCGCTATCAGGCCGCCCGCGGCCGCGATAAAGCTGTCGCCGGGAAACGGCGGAAACAGGTTCTCGACAAAACAGGCGACAAAGATCACCAGGTACACCCAGAACGGACCGTAGGCGAACAGGTAATCCAGGAACTGGTCGATTTGAGATACGTTTTCACCCATGGCAGGTAATCAGACACACGGCGGAAGCGGCTATCCCTTCCCGACGGCCCACGAACCCGAGGCCCTCGGTCGTGGTGGCTTTAATGTTGACGTTTTTTTCACTCATGTGCAGGATGTCGGCGATCACGCGTTTCATCTGCGGAATATGCGGGGCCATGGGGGGTATCTCGGCCTGGATGATGGCATCGATATTGATTATTTCTTTACAGCCGGCCTCCGCAATCAGCTCGTAAACTTCCCGTAGCAATCTGCGGGAGTCAATGCCCCGATACTTTTCATCCGACGGCGGAAACTGGTTGCCGATATCCGGCAAGCCGGCGGCTCCCAGCAGGGCATCCATGACGGCATGAAGCAGGACATCGGCATCGCTGTGCCCCCCCAGACCTTTTTCATGCGGTATGTCCACGCCGCCGATGACAAGTGCTCTGCCCTCCACAAACGCATGAACATCGAACCCCTGCCCCACACGCGGCTTATTCATTGTGCTCCCTCCTTAACAGGGCATCGACGACGGCCAAATCATCGCGGCTCGTAACTTTCAGATTCGGCGCCGACGGCTCCACCACTTTTACCTTGAACCCGGCCCGCTCGATGACGGAGGCGTCGTCGGTGATCCAGCCGGTGCCGCCTGTAGACGCTGCCTCGCGGTGCGCGTTGATAATCAAATCGTACTGAAAGACCTGGGGGGTCTGGGCCAGGTACAGGGCGTTGCGGTCCTGGGTCGACAGGATATAATCCCCGGCGACGCGCTTGACGGTGTCGGTGGCCGGCACCGCCAGAATGGCCGCCCTCTCATCGACGGCTGTCTTTACCACCCGATCGATATCTTTCGGCGTTACCAGCGGGCGAGCGCCGTCATGGATAGCGACGAAATCCGTGGCCAGAGGCAGAGCCTCCAGGCCGTTCAGGACCGATTGCGGGCGAGTGGCCCCGCCGATGAGAATCTTGGAGACTTTTGCAAAGCCAAACGGGTCCACCACGCGCTCGCTGACGAACAACAGGTATTCCTCGGCGACCACCACGACTATCTGGTCAATCACCGATGACGCTTCGAATCGGCCGATGGTCCAACTCAGAAGGGGTCGCCCGTTAACCTCGATGAACTGTTTGGGGACCTCACCTCCGAAACGCTGGGAACTCCCCCC
>CBFCYQ010000091.1:0-10048 GCA_965602205.1 uncultured bacterium
GGCGCCGATTGAACGCTTCTCACCAAGCATCAGGTTATAACCGGGTGAACCGGTTCGATCCGCGTACCCGGCGATCTCGATAACGGCTCCGGGATTGGCCTCCATCTTTTCACCGGCCTCATTCAGAATAGTCTCGGCAGTCTCGGTGATGGCATAGCTGTCAAAATCAAAGTTGATCT
This sequence comes from uncultured bacterium, assembly GCA_965602205.1. Classification (GTDB taxonomy): domain Bacteria; phylum Zixibacteria; class MSB-5A5; order GN15; family FEB-12; genus DAOUUR01. Next base: position 180 of record CBFCYQ010000091.1, read on the forward strand.
CTCCCGACCAGATGATCTGGTAGTTCTCAAAACCCTTGGCCTCGTTTATGGCCATGTCAGTCTTGTCGGACAGCTCGGTCGCCAGCGAGCGGAGTCTGGCGATTTCAGCCGCGTTGCCGTCCGTCTTGTCCGCCAAACCGGATATCTGCGCACTGGTACGACCCTCGGATTCAGCTACTTGCTGAGCCACGTAATCCTTGCTGGCCCCGCATCCACCGATAAACAAGGCCACTACTCCAAGAAACACTAAAGCCTTTTTCATCCCTGAGGTTTCCTTTCAGAAAATAATTATCAGCCTATTTGCGCATATGTGTGCTCAATTATTGATACTGGCCGGCCGAAAGCAACAATTTTTTTGAAAAATATGGGACCTGTGTTTCACTGTTTTACGGCCCCGGCAGTTATCCCCGACACCACATGCTTCTGCATGAAAATAAACAACACCAGCACGGGCAGTACGGCGATGGAAGAACCGGCCATCAAATGCTGCCAATCAACGGCCTGGTGACCCTGGTACAGAGCCAGGGCGACCGGCAATGTCCGCAATTCGCTGCTGATAGTCAGAATGTACGGAAACAGGAAAGAGTTCCAATTGGTAAAAAAGACCTGTATCGCCAGCACCGCCAGAGCCGGCTTGCATAACGGCATGACTATCCTGAAGGCGATTCGGAAATCACCGGCGCCGTCAATCCTGGCCGCGTCCTCCATTGCCGGCGGGACCGACTCGATATACTGCTTGACAAGGAATATGCCGATCGGGTTGACCAGCCAGGGAAGGATCCGGGCCCAGTATGAGTCGTACAAGCCGGCCTTGAGCATTAACACGTACAGGGGGATTATTATAATGTGGGCCGGAATCATCAGAATCAGAATAACGGTTACAAAAAGCACCTTGTTTACCAGGTAGCGGAAGCGGGCCAGAGAATAGGCCACCATGAAGCAGAAAAGGATATTGCCGACCGTCACGGCCAGCCCGACTGCAATGGAATTCAGAAGCGGGCGGCCGATTAAATTACCACTGAAAATGTCTATATAATTGGAAAACGTGAATCCCGCGGCTAATACCTGATTCATAGATATGGCCTGACCCGTTCCCATGAAGGAGATTCGCAACATCCACAGCAGGGGAAAAATCATGAGAACCAGTATGACCGACAGCAGTAAATAGCGGCAAAACGAAACCAGGACGGTTGAACGGGCGCCAGGCACTACCATAACGGCTGCCGCCTCCTTAGCAGCCTGAACTGGGCCACGCTGAATATGGCGATGATGACAAAAAGCACGTAAGCCGCCGCCGAGGCATAGCCAAATTGAAACTGGGTTGTCAGACCCTTTTCGTACACGAAATACACCATGGTCGAAGTATCGAATTTCCCTTTAGTCATGACGAATATCTCAACCATTACTTGAAATGACTTGATGGTATTGATGACCAATATAAACAGAGCCACCGGGCGCAGCATGGGCACGGTAATGGAGAAAAACTGCCGGATTCTTCCGGCGCCGCTGATTTCAGCCGCTTCATACAACTCGACCGGTATGGATTTCAGGCCGGCCAGAAAAATAAGCATATAGTAGCCGACCGCCATCCAAACATCCATGGCCATGATCGAATACAGGGCGGTACTTTCATCGAAGAGAAAGCCGTATTGGGGAGGAGACAGGCCGGCCAGTTCGGTCAGCAGGGCCACGTAGCCCCCCCGCTGGTACAGGCTGGTAAAAATGAGCGCCACCACGACCAGCGATGTAATCGACGGGACAAAATAACCCGCGCGAAACAGCCCACGGCCCTTGAACTGCCCACTGACGAGCAATGCCAGTCCCAGCGAGATGACGGTGGTCACCGGAATGGTGCCGCCTACAAACACAAAAGTATTCTTTAATGCCTTGATGAAATCCGGGTCGGTTAGTAATTGCCGGTAGTTCTCCAGGCCAACCCACTCATATCCTTTACTGAGGAGTTGGTAATCGGTAAAGCCCATCACCAGCGAGTAAACGATAGGGAAGAGCCAGAAAGCCGCAAACGTGAGCAGCCAGGGCAGCGCCAGAGCAAGGGCCGTTGGCTTGGACCATCTCATTTTTGCATCAGTTTCATGATCTTCTTCTCAGCCTCGTGAAGCGGCGTCGCAACCAGCCGGGAGCCGAAGAGAGCCTGCTCCACCGCCTCCTCGATTGCGGTCTCCATATTAACCCAGTTGGGGTCGACCGGCGGGTGGTTGGCTGAAAATATTTGTTTGATGAAGATCTGGAGATTAGGATTCGTCTTAAAATACGTGTCCTGTTGAGCTTCCACGCTGGCCGGATTGGCCGAGCGGTTGGCTTTGCAGAAGGCGACCTGGTTTTTCGCCGACGTGATGAAGTCAATGAACCGGAGAGCAGCGTCTTTCTTCTTTGAGGCAGCGTTCACAGCCAGGAACTCGCCGCCCAGAAACGACCGGCCGGTGAACTCGATGCCCGGAATCAGAGTCGTAAAGAAATCTATCGGCCGTTTTTCAATATCAATACGTTTCAAAAGCCAATCACCTGAGATAATGATGCCGATTTTGCCTTCCAGGAAAACATCCTCGATCCCTCGTTGATTGGAGACAAAGCCGCAGGAATCGTGTAGCTGCTTGTAGAACTGCAGAGCGCCGATACCCCGCTCCGAGGCCAGCACGCAGTATTTCCCATCATCAGTAAAAATCTGGCCGCCGGCCGACCAGAAGAACGGCAGGAACTTCTTGTACAGGCGATGCTTCTCAGCGGTGTTCGAGCCCCAGCCGTAGATATCGTCGCCGAGCGAGGTCACCCTCATGGCGGCGTTCAGAAGGTCTTCCCAGTTAATCGGGGCGAAATCCGTATCGAAACCGGCTTTGGCAAGCAGGCCGCGGTTGCAGAACAGCACCCGCGTTCCCAGGATCCACGGCTTGGCATAAATCCGATCGGCGTAAGTAGCCATGCCCCACCCCTGGTACTGGTCTTGCTGCGGAGCAGCATGGTCGGTGATGTCCGCCAGGTGACCGGCGGCGGCAAACTGCGCGATCCAATCGGAACCAAGCTCCAGTACATCCGGCCCGGTACCGGACGCGAGCGCCAGCACTATCTTGGCGTGACCGTCGGCCCACGTCAGATCAGAAAGTTTGATGTCAATATCGGGATTGACTTGTTCGAACTCTGCGACCATCGACTCAATCGCCGGCTTGATGCCGGGGTCAGTCCAGAACTGCCACCACTCAACGGTCGTTCCGGCAATGACGGACGGTCCGACCAGAATCGCAAGCATGACATATGTAACAAGACGATATTTCATAACACCTCTATTATCTGCCGAATCCTGTGCCGCCGGGCCGAGGATTTTGACCGATGGATACGCCGGATATCCTCAAAGGTCAAACAAAAAATTCAAAAGAGTCCCGCCACAACGGGTGGCCGCCTATCTTTTTTGTTGATTCGGTCGGGGACGAACATTAATTGGCGGCGATGATCCCTATCAGCCAAATAGCGATTGCAGTAGCCGACGTTGGCTGGTTCGATTCCGACAAGCTGTCGATCCTGATTGCTGCCATACTCGCAGTCATAATTGTCCTGTATACTACGTATCATCGCAAGAGCCGGAAGGGCTACCAGATGCGAGAGATTGGCGGCATAAAAGCGGTCGAAGAGGCCGTTGGACGGGCCACCGAGATGGCGCGGCCACTGCTGTTCACACCGGGATGGGGGGGAGACATCCAGAGGCCGACCACTATCGCCTCGATGAACTTCCTGAGCCACGTGGCCGAAAAGACCGCCCAATACGACTGCACCCTGGTGTACCCGACCCACGATCCGGTCATCATGACGGTTGCCCAGGAAGTCGCCCGGGAAAGCTACATCAGAGCCGGTTATCCCGACCGCTACCGTGAGGACAACATCACCTACGTTTCCTCGACCCAGTTCGGCTACGCCGCTGCCGTCGACGGTATGATCAGTCGACTGAAGCCCGCCTCGATATTCCTGCTGGGAACGTTTGAAGCCGAGTCGCTGATACTGGCCGAGACCGGCAACTCGGTGGGAGCGATTCAGATTGCCGGCACCGACTCCACCATCCAACTCTCCTTTTTCATTGTCGCCTGCGACTACACTCTCATCGGTGAGGAGCTGTTCGCGGCATCGGGATACCTCTCGGGGAATCGGTCAATTCTGGCCTCTGTTCGTGCCCAGGACATCCTGAAAGTAATCATCATTAGCCTGCTCCTGCTGGCGGTCATCTGGAGCACGGTGAACGTACTGACAGGCGACACGCCGCAGGGATGGTGGAGTTTCTGATGGCGCGACGGATTCCCCTGGTGATCTGTTTCCTCTCGGGATTGTTGATGTTTGCCGTGTACTTTTCATCGCATCCGGTGGCCGAGGTTATCAACCTGTCAGTCCCGATTTACTGGCAGATTGTCTTTGCTTTCACGTTGATAATCGGCGTTCTCAGCTATGTAAAAAACAATTTGCGCGGCATCAGCCGTCGCCAGGACCGCCCGTACCGCATGGTTTCTCTGGCGGGATTTGCAGTCATGCCCATAGCGGCCATTATCTGGGGCATTAAGGCCGACACACCGTTCACCTGGATTTTTGAAAATATTCAAGTCCCGATGCAGTCGACGGTGTTCGCCCTCCTGGCCTTTTTCGTAGCCTCGGCGTCCTTTCGTGGGTTTCGAGCACGCTCCCTGCCGGCCGGTGTCCTGTTGGTGACGGCACTGCTGGTCCTTCTGAGCCGTACGCCGCTGGGCAATATGGTCGAATACCTCCCCGACTCCGCGGATTGGCTGCGCGAGTTTCCGTCAATGTCGGCGCGGCGTGCTATCCTGGTCGGTATCGGGCTCGGCTCCTTGACGACATCACTTAGAGTTATTATCGGTATCGAACGCACCTGGCTGGGAGGGGAGAAGTGATGCGACTGGAGGTGCGGCACTGGACCTTTATCGGTTTGTTCGTAACAATCGGAATTACGATGCTGCTGAACTTCAAGCTGGACATCCCGGTGAGCGACCGCACCCGGGCTCTTTATGACTATATCGAGCAGATTCCTCCCGGCTCGACGCTGATGGTGTCATTCGACCACGAGGCTTCGTCGGTGCCCGAGATCCGGCCGATAGCCCTGTCAATTCTGCGCCATGCCTTCAAGAAGGGGCACAAACTCATAGGCGTGGCGTTGCTGGCGGAGGGTACGCTTATCGGCTACCGGCTGATGCAGCAAACGGCCGAAGAATACGGGCGGGAATACGGCGCCGATTACGTGTACCTGGGCTTTCGCCCGCAATATATCGCGGCCATCTTGTCGATGGGCAAATCGATTCGCGAGACCTACCCGCAGGATTACCGGGGTGACGATTACGGCAGTCTCTCGATGCTCGAGGGTATCGAAGACTACAGTGACATCGCGGGAGTGCTGTCAATTGCCGATGGGTCGCTGACCACCCACTGGATCGAATACGGTCGCGGTCGATTTGAGGTCCCGGTGGCGGCCGGGGTAACGGCGGCGATGGTCACCACTTATGATCCCTACGTAGCATCGGGGCAGCTGGATGCCATGGTGGGCGGCTTGCGCGGGGCTGCCGAGTATGAGCAACTGGTCGAGAGGGAAGGCGGCGGTATGCGGGGCATGCTGGCCCAGTCAAGCGCCCACGTCTATGTTGTCGTGCTGATAATCATAGGCAACATCATTCACTTCGCATCGCGAAGAAAGAAGGCCGCCTGATGGATATCGGCACCATAATCGCGGGCATTCTGACCCTGGCCATTCTGTCGTTTCTGTATCGGGACAACCCGATCTACAAAATGGCGGAATCACTCCTTATCGGCGTGTCTATCGGGTATTTCCTGGTTATCACCTGGACCAACACCCTTATGGACACGATGTTCGAACCGCTTTTTGCCGGCGGGGATTGGTACCTGCTCATTCCGCTCGCTTTCGGCCTGCTCATGTTTGCCCGTTTTCACCAGAAGACGATCTGGCTGGCTAAAATACCTATCGGCTTTCTAATCGGTTCCGGGGCCGGTGTGGCCATACCCGCCATGCTGCACGCCCGTACGCTCAAGCAGATGTCAGCAACCGTCGCCCCGGTCGTATCTAAGGGCGGATTTCCGAACATCGCCAGTATCGTAGTGATTGTGGGAGTGATTTCCACCTTGACATATTTCTATTTCAGCCGTGAGCACAAAGGAGCGCTGGGCAAATCGGCCCGGTTGGGGACATTGTTTCTTATGGTGTTTTTCGGCACGACTTTTGGGTATACGGTCATGTCGCGCATGTCGACGTTCATCGGACGCATGCAGTTTCTGCTGGCGGATTTTTTGCACCTGTACTAACCAGCGATGTATATATAGTATGGCCCTGAAAAGAAACGATAACAGGAGCCGGCCGTGACCTGCCCCAGGTGCAAAGCCGCCATGAAGGAACAGAAACGGTCTTTTCACAAGAAAAGGAAGTGGGTCTGTCCCAAATGCGGGCTGGTTCGCTTTCAGAGCGGCAAAGAGAAAAAGCATTGACAAGGTGGCACCGCTTATCACATGTTCAGAAAGTAGATGTACCAACCATAGCTCGGGACCGGCAGCAAGCCGAAAATCCTGCGGTTGGACGATTTCAAAAACAGGTTTGAGGATAGATGGAAATCAGAGTTGGAACCTCGGGCTACAGCTTCGAGGACTGGCGCGGCGAGTTTTACCCCTCGGATATCGAAAAGGGGAAGATGCTCGACCATTACTTCAAGCACTTCTCGACGGTCGAGATCAATTCCACGTATTACCGCATTCCCCATCCGGCGGTTATGCACAATATCGCCAAAAAGGCGCCCGAAGGAGCCGATTTTATGGTGAAAGTCCCTCAGTCGTTCACTCACCGTCGTACCGATCTCGAGAAGGATGTCGCCAGCTTTCGAGAAGCGCTCAAGCCGATGGAGGATTCCGGCACTCTCAGCGGCCTTCTGGCGCAATTTCCATTTTCCTTCAAATTCAGCCCGGATAGCCTCGAATATATATCGATTTGTCGGGAGGCGGTGAAACCATACAAGCTTTATGTCGAATTTCGGCACAGCGGCTGGGTTAACCGCGCTATGTACGACCGGTTGAAGGCTGAAGGCACAGGATATGTTGCCGTCGATGAGCCGCAGCTTCAAGGTCTGCTGAAACCCGATCTTTTTGCTACCACCGACACCGGCTATATCCGACTTCACGGGCGCAACCAGCAGCACTGGTGGAACGGCGGAGCCGAGCGCTACGACTACAAGTACTCGCCGACGGAACTTGAAGAATGGCGAGCCAGGATTGATAAGATAAAGAACAAGGTTAAACGGCTTTACGTGTTTTTCAACAATTGCCATCTGGGTCAGGCTGCCGGCAACGCTCTTGAATTCAAGCAGATTCTCAATCTTCCCTGAAATGGACAATTTTTGTTGACGAATACGAACTGGCACCAAATATTATCACCCTGATAAGGATATATATTGATGGATTTGCAGCTTCGGAACATCAGCAAAACCTACGATACCAAGATCGCAGTCGACAAGCTCTCCCTGGAAGTGCCCAAGGGTGTCATCTATGGCATCATCGGCCCCAACGGGGCCGGCAAAACGACGACTATCCGCATGGTTATGAATATCACCCGCCCGGATTCCGGCGAGATTCTGCTGGACGGAAAAGAGATCGGTCCCGCTCTCAGGAATCGCGTAGGTTACCTTCCAGAAGAGCGCGGCCTGTACAAGAAGATGACGCTTTCGGAAGTCATGATTTACATGGGCGAGTTGAAAGGTCAATCCGCACGGGCGGTGCAAGACAAGATGGATCCCTGGCTTAAGCGTATGGACCTGCAAGACTATAAGCTTAAGAAGGTGGAAGAGTTGTCCAAAGGAATGCAGCAAAAACTGCAGTTTATTACGACCATTATTCATGATCCGGATATCGTTATCCTCGACGAGATATTTTCGGGACTCGATCCGTTGAATATAGAGCTCATCAAGGACGTGTTGCTTGACCTGAAGCGCCAGGGGAAGACGATTCTCTTCTCGACCCACGTTATGGAGCAGGCGGAGAAGCTGTGCGATAGTATTTGCATGATTTCCCGCGGCAAGAAAGTGATTGACGGCCGCCTGAGCGAGGTCAAGGCAAGATTTGGCAAAAACTGCGTACAACTTGATATCGAAGGGGACGGCAATTTCATTGCCTCTCTCTCGGGCGTGAAGGGCATCACCGAGTTCAACAACTATATCGAGTTGCAACTGGCCGAGCATGCCGACACCAACCGGATTCTCAAGGAAGTTGTCGAACGCGTGCGGGTGCGCCGGTTCGATATCGTGGAACCCTCGCTTTATAATATCTTCATCGGGATGGCCAAGGTCGACCCGTCCGAGGTCGATAAACCGGAGGGGGGCATTGATGCATAAGTTCTGGGTTATTCTGAAGCGAGAATACGCGCAGGTAGTGAAGAAAAAGTCGTTCATAGTCGGCATCGTTCTGACCCCGGCCCTGATGGCAGCCTTCACGATCGTGCCCTCGATGCTGGCCCGGGTCCAGTCCTCCACGACCGAAAGACTCGCGGTGATCGACCAAAGCGGCCTGCAGGTGGGCAGCCAACTGGAAGAAGCCCTGAAAGTATACACCTTGCCGGACAGTGACCAGCCCTATTACGCCGTCGAGGAAGTATTCACCATCGATCCGGTGGACACCGCGACTTTTGCGGCCATCCAGGATTCGCTGCGCCGGCTCATAAACAACAAGGACCTGAAGTACTTCCTCGTTATCAAACAGGATGCGTACCTTGCCGACAGCAACCTTTACCTGGTGACTAACTCGGAGAACTTTCGCTCGATAGGTCGTTTTGAGCGAAAGCTGTCCGATATCGTCTCTTCGATTCGCCTGGAGATGTCGTCCATCAACCTCCCCGTGGATTCGGTGCTTAGTCTCACCGAAAGGATCGACCTGATGGTGCAGGACGCAAAAGGCGAGTCGATTCCATTCCAGATCAAATATTTCGGCGCTTTGCTTTTTGTCATGCTTATCTTCGGCATGTCCATCGGTTACGGACAGATGGTCATGCGCTCGGTAATAGAGGAGAAGAATTCCCGCATAATGGAAGTCCTGATATCCTCGGTTAGTCCTTTTCAGTTGATGCTCGGCAAAATCCTGGGATTGGGCGCTGCGACCTTCACGCAACTGGTTGTGTGGTACGTCATCGGCCTGGGCATTTACCTCATGAGAGGCACGTTGAATATCGACCCGTCGATCGCGCGCATAGTTTTCGATCCGTTTATTATTCTGTCGTTTATACTGTTCATGATCAGCGGCTACCTGTTGTTCTCGACGCTTTTTGCCCTGGTAGGTTCTATCGTCAACAGCGAGAAGGAAGCCCAGAATTTCGTGGCGCCGATAACGCTGACGATGATTGTGCCGGTTATTCTCGGCATCCACGTCGTCCAGGAACCAAACTCGACGCTGTCGGTAGTCATGTCGTTGATCCCGCTGTTTACGCCGACCATGATGATGATGCGGGTTATTTTTATCGCGCCTTCGCTGACCGAGTACAGTCTCTTCTCGGGTATCCTTGGCGAGGCGGTGCTGGGATTTATCTTCGTAGTGCTGGCGATAATCGGCATGATCTGGCTGACCAGCAAGATATTCAGGGTAGGCATACTCATGTACGGCAAGCGGCCGACGCTTCCGGAGATTTTGAAATGGGTTCGGTACTAGCCAGGAGGAGGTTGCCCGGTCGTGTTTGATCGCAAGACGCTCCCCAAAGTTCTTCTTTTTTTAGCGGCCTTTGTCTTTTTTTCGGCCAACACGGTCTATTTCATCGAGGCCGGCGACAGCGTGCTGAAAACCGGCCTGGACCGGACATATCATCTCGATTTCGACAAGATCATCAAGAA
>CBFCYQ010000092.1:0-10028 GCA_965602205.1 uncultured bacterium
GAACTTCAGATAGACGGTAACGACGGCCTGTTCATCGGCGCTGATTTCAGTGTCATGTAGGTGACGTCTCCAACAAGCGAGATTGCTCGTGGCCCCTTTTCGAAGGGGCCGCTGTAATTTATGTCGTACCTCGATGCCATAATACTCGGAATTTTACAGGGGCTGACGGAATTCCTGCCGGTTTCCTCCTCGGGTCACCTGGTCCTGGGGCAGGCTCTCCTGGGAGTCAAGGAGCCGGGCGTGGCGTTTGAGCTTCTGGTCCACCTGGGCACGTTGCTGGCCGTGGTGATATACTTCAGAAGCCGCATCGGCAGGCTGGTGATGTCTCTATTTCGCAAGGACAGAAAGCGTGAGCGGGCGGTCGTGGGGTACCTGGTAATCGGCACCATCCCCGCGGGTCTGGCCGGTGTTTTGTTCAAGGACTTTTTTGAGCGGGCCTTTTCGAATCCGTTAATGACATCAATCATGCTGTTCGTCACCGGTCTGATACTTCTGTCCACGTATCTGGTGCGGGCAGGCCAACGCGACGTTTCGGTGGTCTCTTCAGTCGTAATGGGCCTGGGGCAGGCGCTGGCCATTATGCCCGGAATCTCCCGTTCCGGAAGCACCATTGCCGTCGGAATGCTCACCGGCGTGAAGCCGTCGGAGGCGGCCGAGTTTTCTTTTCTGCTGGCCGTTCCGGCTATTGCCGGAGCGGTTGCTTTCAAGGCCGATGAACTACTGCAACTCAACCCGCAACTGGCAGGCCAGTATCTGGTCGGCACGATAGTGTCGTTTCTTTTCGCGTTGGTGGCGGTATATACGGTGCTCGCCGTTATCAAGAGGGGGAAATTTCAGTATTTCGCGTATTATTGCTTTGCGGCCGGTGCCGTCGGGCTTTATCTTTTCCTCTAAATGAAGAAGAAAATTCTCGTTATTCGCTTCAGCTCGCTGGGGGATATTATCCTTACATCAGCGACGGTGCTGAATCTCAAACTGAACTTCCCAGACAGCCACATCGTCTTTTTCACCAAGGAGCGCTTCCGCGATCTCGTGGCGATATTTGACGGCGTCGACGAGGTGGTGACCATCACCGAACATCCGTCACTGCGGGAATACGCCAGGGCGCTTCTGAAACTGGATGGCTATAATTTTGACACCATCGTCGATTTGCACGGCAACATGCGGTCGTGGCTGGCGCGAAAGACACTGACCGCCGTCCACAAAGTCGTTTATCCCAAGCGCCGCCGGGAACGGCTTTTGATGGTCAAGCGTCACAGGCTGCCCCGGTCCTGGCCGCATACAATTGATCTTTACAACGACTGCCTGCGGCAGTTGCAAGGAACCGTGGCGGCGCGGCGTCCGGTACTGATGCCCGGGGACGATCTGGGGTCGGTACTGACCGGTATGAACCCTGCCCAGGGGATTTGTGTCGTGATCGCCCCGGGGGCCGCTCATCCTAACAAACGATGGCCGCTGGCGAATTTTCTCGAAGTCGCCTCGGCACTGAAAGACACCCACGGCGTCAGGATTATCTGGGCCATTACAGGAGAAGACCGCGATGAGCTGGCGCAGGGAGATACTGCCGACAGCGCTTCGTTACGACTGGTGGACTGGCCCGTCGAAAGGCTGGCGAGTGTCATCGCCGCCGCCCGGTTGACGATAGCCAACGATTCGGGGATCGCCCACCTGTCATCGGCAGTCGGCACACCGGTCCTGGCCGTCTTTGGCCCGACCCATCCGGCACTGGGATTCGCTCCCCGGGGGATGTTCGACAGGGTCGCCGAGGTCGAGGAATTCTGCCGGCCCTGCTCACTCCACGGCCGAAAAGCGTGCTACCGGGAGGAGCGCTACTGTTTCACGCGAATTTCCGCCGAGACGGTCGCCCAGGCGGCGGGGGAAATGCTGGACGATGCGGCCAAACGGTCCCCGGCCGTATTCGTTGACCGTGACGGGACGTTAATTGTCGAAAAGCACTTCCTGTCGGACCCCGATCAGGTGGAGATGGAGAAGGGATCGATTGAGGCCTTGCGCATAATCAGGCGGCTCGGCTACAGACTGGTGATAGTCTCCAATCAGTCCGGCGTTGCGCGGGCGCTGTTTGACATCGCCACCGTCGAGAGTGTGAATCGCCGCTTGCTGGAGAAGCTGAGTACCCACGGGATTGAGGTGGACGGCGTGTATTACTGCCCGCATTTGGAGTCCGGCAGTAATCGCCCGTTTGCCATCAGGTGTAACTGCCGGAAACCGGCGGCAGGAATGGCCGAAGAGGCGGCCGATCAACTTGCGCTGAACCTGCGTCGGTCATATGTCATCGGGGATTCGATCGCCGATTTCGGCCTGGGGCGGGTTATCGGGGCCACACCTCTGCTGGTCCGTACCGGGTACGGCCGGGAATTCGAAAAGCGGCTGTTCGGCGGCCACGGCCTGGAAGGAAAAAATGTTTTCGATAATCTTCTTAGCGCCGTAAAATATATCGAAGGAAGACACAGAGGATGATTAAAGCGGCGGTATATTACGAGAAGCTGGACAGGGACCGGGTCTGGTGCCATCTCTGTCCGGCCGAGTGCAAACTTACAGAAGGAAAGCACGGTATTTGCCGCAGTCGTTTCAACGAGAAAGGCCGGCTGGTCACGGACAATTATGGTGAAGCGGTAACGGTGGCGGTTGATCCCATCGAAAAAAAACCACTCTATCACTTTTACCCGGGAACGGATATCCTCTCGACCGGACCGAACTGCTGCAATCTGAAATGCTCCAACTGCCAGAACTGGACCATTTCGCAGAAGAAATCTAACACAATGTACGTGGCCCCCGAGAAGCTGGTGGCGCTGGCGGCGCAACATGATTCGCTGGGAGTCGCGTTTACCTATACCGAACCTCTGGTCTGGTATGAGTATATCATGGATACGGCGCCCCTGCTGCGCCGGGCCGGCCTGAAGGTCGTTCTCGTTTCTAATGGATATATTAGCCGGGAACCGTTCGAGAGGATGCTGGAGGTGATTGACGCTATTAATATCGATCTGAAGGCCATTCGCCCCGATTTTTATTTAAGGGTCTGCAAGGGTCGAATCGCGCCGATACTGGAGAACATAAAACTGACGGCAGCCTCGCCGGTGCACCTGGAAGTGACCAACCTGATAATTCCCGGCCTCAACGACTCCGATGAAGACCTGGCCGGCCTGGTTGATTTCATCGCGTCTGTTTCGGACATGATTCCTTTGCACTTTTCGGCCTATCGGCCTGATTACAAGATGGATATCCCGTCAACACCGAACGACACCATGCTCCGGGCCTGGCAGATCGCGATAAAGAAGCTGAAATACGTATACCTGGGCAACGTCGCGCTCGACGGATATGCCGATACATATTGTCCGCGCTGTCGTAATCCTCTTGTCAGGCGTTCCTGGTATCGTGCCGAGGTGACGGGCCTTGATGGGGATCGATGCGGCCAGTGCGGTTTTGCGACGCGAATAGTCCGGTAGTGGAATTTTTATGAAGCCGGCCCGATACTATTAACGACGACGCGGAATATAGACAAGTCGTCGATATGGGTAGATAAAGCGGAAACTGGTTCGTCCATGTGTTTGTTTTGACTATGAAAGCCCATGGTGCAGGATCGAGATTAACATGTCGGTATTAAGCAGAGTCATGTTGCGCGGGAAGAAAGTTGCGCTGTACGTGTGCGCCGTCCTGATAGGTGCTCTGGCGGCGGATTCAGTACAGGGGCAATTCTATTTCGGCAAGAACAAAGTGCAATATACGCACTTTGACTGGCAGGTGATGACAACCGAGCATTTCCGCATCTACTTTTACGATGCCGAGGCGGAGATTGCGAAAATCGGGGCTCGTCTGGCCGAAGATGCTTACCGCGCCACGGCAATGAAGTTCAATCATGAGGTGGAGCGCAAGATTCCGCTGATCATATACTCATCACCGAGCTACTTTTCGCAGACCAACATCGTGCCGGGGCTCCTGCCGGAGTCGGTCGGCGGTCTGACGGAATTCGTGAAGGGCCGGGTGGTCGTGCCCTTCCATGGCTCCTACTATGATTTCGAGCACGTCATTCGGCATGAGGTCGTGCATGTCTTTCAGTTTTCAAAGCTCGACGCCAACATCGACCGGCGCCATCGTTTCCGCTACGGGATGCCGCCGCTATGGTTTATCGAGGGCCAGGCCGAGTTTTGGTCCAAGGATTGGGACTCAGAAGCAGACATGATCATCAAGGATATGGTCCTCAACAACAGACTCTTCACGATCCCCAACCTCTGGCAGGTTCGCGGTAGTTTTTTCATGTACAAGCTTGGCGAGTCGATCCTGCACTTTATCGACTCTACATACGGCTCCGACAAGGTGTTGCAAATATACGAAAACTGGCACAAGGGCAAAAGCTTCGGAGAGGTACTGAAGATTACGATCGGGGACGATCTGGAAACGCTTTCCCGAAAGTGGGAATACTCTTTGAAAAAGAGATACTTCCCCGAGTTGCAGGAAAAGGGCCTGCCCCGGATGGAATCGGAGCGGATAACCCGGGAAGGTTACTGCGTCAAGGCGGTACCTATACGCTGGGACGATGGTCGCGGCCTGCGCGACTGGATCGTCTTCATGGCCAACCGGATGGGCTATACCGGTATCTATATGAAACCCCTGGATGGAGACGAAAAGTCCCTGCGAACACTGGTAAAAGGTGAACGCTCCTCCGATTTCGAATCGCTGTACCTCCTGCGCTCAGGTATCGACGCCAACGACTCAGGCCTGATCATATTTTCGTCCAAGTCCAAAGAAAAGGACGTAATTTATTTATATGACCTGAACGAAGAGAGAGTCACGCGGCGATTCGAGTTCGAGGACCTGGTGGCCTCGCGTTCGCCGCGCTTTTCGCCGGACGGAACCCGGGTCGTGTTTTGCGGTGTGAAGGTGAGCGGTTTTTCGGACCTGTACATTCTCGACCTGATCGACGGCAGCTACGAACTTCTGACCGATGATATTTACTACAACACGGACCCGACGTTCTCAGCCGACGGCAGTGAGATCATTTTCACCTCCGACCGCAGCCCCGACGGGCCGCAGGGGGCGCTCAACCTGTTTGCCATGAATCTCGCCACCGGCCAGATCAGACAGCTCACCTTCGGCAAGGCTCGGGACACGGCTCCCGTCGATTCGGATCGCGGCATCTATTTTTCTTCCGACCGGGAGGGCACGTTTAATCTTTACCTCCTTGATCGCGATGGCCGGTTGACACGCCAGTCTACTTATGTGACCGGTGCGCTGGATCCACGCCTGACAGCGGACGGGAAGAGGCTGACCTACACGGGCTACCAGGACCTCGGTTTTCACATTTACGAGATGGAGACCATTGCAGAGCCGGAACCGGTAATTCAGTCTATGGCTCAGGTGCAGAGCACATGGCGCCCCCGCGTTATCGACAGAAAAGCCCGCAACACGGCCATCAAGTATGATACTGACTATTCCTTTGATATAGCCCAGTCGTCCATTGGCTACGATCCCGTCTACGGTTCCATCGGCGGTTTCCAGGCCGCCATATCCGATGTTCTGGGAAATCGTTCGGTGTATTTTCTCCTGACCAATACGGCCGAAACGAGGGATCAACTAATGGAGTCCTTCAATTTCGGCATTACCTACGTCAATCGCGAACGACAGTTGAACTGGGGTCTGGGAGCCTATCATCTGTATGATGAGTATTATAACGATTTTGATTATTACTATTTTCAGCGGGAAGCGGGCCTGATCAGTTTGTTCAGCTATCCGTTTTCGAAGTTTGCGCGCGTAGACTTTACCACTCTGGCGCGGTACTCCAACCGCGAGTTGCGGTTCGGCCGACCCTCCCGCGAGGCTTTCCTGGTCAGCAACTATATAAGCTGGGTTTATGACAACTCGCTCTGGGATTTTACCGGTCCGCTGGAAGGTCGACGATACAACCTTACTTTCGGCGTGACTAACTCAGCGGAAGATTTGGAGAACGTCAATCGCCTGGCCATGGCCGATATTCGACATTATTTCCGTCTGGGCCGGTATTCGGCGTTTGCCAACCGCTTGTTCGCCTATACGTCGAGCGGCCCGGAGCCACGGCGGATTTATTTCGGTGGCAGTTGGTCGTTCCGGGGCTTTGATCGCCGCGACTTCTATAATAGAAACGTGCTTTTTGCTTCCAACGAACTGCGTTTTCCGCTGATTGACAACCTGCTGATCGGGTTTCCCTTCGGGGGGCTCGGTTTCAGGGGTATACGCGGGGCCCTTTTCTTCGATGTCGGATCAGCCTGGGACGACGAGTTTGACCAGTTCCTGGGGTCTTTTGGTACCGGCTTCCGCGTTTCCCTGGGCTATTTTATGGTGCTGCGTTTTGATTTTGCGCGCACCACCGATTTCGAGACGATAAGCAACACGACTGATTTTGACTTCTTTTTCGGGTGGAACTTCTGATGGTGCCGATGCGCAGAGGGACATGTCTGATACTGCTGGTTCTGGCGATCTCGGGATGCGCGCACAAGTACCACCTTTCCCGACAGGCTTCGCAAGGATCACCCTGGCCATATTATCGGGGGGACCTGGCGGCCACCGGGGCCCTCGTTGGGAGCAGTTTCGGCGGGAAACTCGATATTTTGTGGGAATACAAGTCCAACGACAAGCCTGCCGCTCCGTTGACGATAGCCCACGGCAGTCTTGTTTACCCTGGAGCCAAGAATCGAATAAAATTCCTGGATCTGGTCACCGGCCGATACCAGGGTTATATTAAATCAAAGGGCAATCCCCAGACAGGTCTTGTCGTGGCAGACAGCCTGGCTTTCTTTGCAATAGCGCCCAAACGCGATGTTCTGTATTGCAGGAACCTCCATAACGGCCACGTGGTATGGGAAAGGCCGGTAAAGGATGCCGTCTTCGGGTCGATAATAGTCAATAACCGTTTGATTATCGGTTCCGGAGACGGTGAATTGGTAGCTCTTGACCTGCGCACGGGTGAGGTCTTTTGGAGCTACCGATCCGACAGCCGCTTCACGGCGCCGCCGGCATACGGAGATGGAAAGATATTTCAACCAGCCAGCGACGGCACGCTGTATGTTATTTCAGCAGCGGACGGATTGGAGTTGTATCGCGTGGAGACGGATGGTTCCATGGTGAATGCGGTGGCGGTCGGCGAGCACGTCTATGGCGCCGATGTTGACGGAAATGTCTATGCCTTCGATCCCGATGACGGACGGGTCAGGTGGAAGGTCAGGCTGGCAGGGCCGATCTGGACAGCCCCGGCCATCTGCGATGACCGGCTGTATGTCGGGCACAGCGGCGGGCAACTGGTGGCACTGGACGGTCTTTCCGGGCAGACACTTTGGGACTATGACGCGGTTGATGTAATCAAAGCGTCAGCTACAGTCTCGGGCAATTACGTTATCGCGGGCACGATGGGCGGTATGCTGTACTCGTTTGACCGCCGGAACGGAGTCCGGGTCCAACAGAGGGACCTGGGGGCGGCCCTCGCCTTTCCGCCTGTTACCGACGGTCACCGGGTGTATGTTGCCACGCAGTCAGGAAGGATAATCTGTTTTGGGGAACAAAATGAAGCACTCAGTAAGACGGATCAGTGATTCGACTCTCAACATCAATCTAAGCGAACTGGCTCACTCGCTGGTGCGAGAGCTGGCCCTGGCCTGCAAAAAGGTGGCCATCTACGGCCCCCAGCACCCTCTGGCCGAACGGGCTCTGGGAAGACCCTTCTTACTTCTCGAGAAAATTTTCAGATTCAAGCGCTTCGTCAATCTCAACCTCCAGCGGGGTTACCTGTACGTGCTGAACATCCATCTTAAGGATTCGGCCTTTAACCGCGAAATCATTCAGTTTATGCAACTGCAGGATGTTACGGCGGTCTTGTTCGAGCGCGGTATCACGATGACTGATTTCTCGCGGTTCGCAGAGCGGTTCGTCGCGCGCGTGGATCTGTCCCGGTCGAACAATCTCCTGAGCAACTACCTCAAAGAACAGAATCTCACCACCGTTCAGGTAAACTCGGAACAGGCTTTCCAGATGTTCGAGAACTCCCGGCAGTACCGTGGTGACGTCGACGGCGATTTTACGGTCAAGCAGTTTGTCTTCGAGAAACTCGGTAATCACCTCGCTACCCTGGCCGAGTTCGATTGTATGGAAGAGGCCGCCCTGGCGGAGCGGGGAATCGACTACGACTTTGACATTATTCGATATCTTTTGCCGGAGAGGATTGCATCCCTTGAATGGGATGTCATCCGAAGGGATTTGTGCAACCTGGCGGAGGCGATCAAGAAAGCTCCCGGCGATGACGAAAAGAATTCGCTTATCGATACCTATACCTCGGTAGCCAAGCTTACCGACTACCATCCCGACCGGGAGAAAATCATTGACAATCTGGACGGTGTCCCGAAAGCGGGACGGGCTCGCCGGAAGGTTGACGTAGACGCCGGCAGTCGCGTCGATACAATCCGAATCGAATCCCGGGAGCACACCGACAACTGCCTGGCAGAGATATTCAGCCCGGGCGTCGAAGAGTATGACCCCGAGGAATTCTCCGAAGCTTTTCGGCGGCTTTTAAAGACCGGTCAGCGAGACAAAGCCATAGATGTCATACGGCAGCTTCTGGACCATCTCGAGTCGGCGCAGGCGACTTACCGTCAGCGAGCCCTTGACCTGCTGCTCTCCTGCATCGGGGAATTCCAGTTGGCAGCCGACACGACGGTTGTCGAAGACGCCATCGACCGGACAATAGCCCGTATTACCGAACAGCGCGAGACCTTCGAGTACTCCGAATTCGTCTGGAGTCTCCTGGAAAAACTCCTGCGCAATCGTCGATATGATTTGATGTCCAGACTGCTTGTCGGTATCGCCATCCGGCGCAAGATTGCCGGTGACGTGACCATATACGATTCTATGGCTATAAAGAAAGTCTTCAGCAATCTGAACCGACCCGAAATCATCCGGGGCCTGATAGACGAAATGGTCCGGGGGACACATCAGGAAGCGGCCTGGATCAGGGATATTCTGGTGGCGGCCGGCTCGGAATCCGTCGCGATGGAACTGTCCCATATTATATCTCACCCCATCCGCCAGGTCCGGCAGCAGGCACTGAAAATCCTGGCCGAACTGGGCAAGGCTTCATTAAAAGTGTTTTCGCAGATATTGATGGATGACGCCATGTTCGAAAGGGAAAGCGGACGCCACGAGTTGCCTGACAGTAAGTGGTACGTAATTCGCAACTCGATTTTTGTCCTCGGTTCGCTGGCCGACCCGGACGGTCTGGTTCCCCTGCGCTTACGCATAAACGACCCTGATGTGCGGGTGCGGCGCGAGATAGTCAGCGCTCTGGAGCAGATCGGCGGCGAGGATGCCTGCGATCTGCTGATAGTCATGGCCGATGATCCGGTCAGGGAGATTCAGGAATCCGCCATGATCGTCGTCGGGCTGATTGGGACACCGGAGATGGTGCCCCTTCTTATGGACGCGGTGCGGCGCAATCCCCAGGTGGCTGTGCGCGCCATTCATTCCATCGGCAAAATCGGCGGCGATGAGGCCAAGCGGTTTCTTATCAGATTGCTCGAGGTTCCCGAAGAGCTGGCCCGCCTGACGGACAACAAGGCGTCGAAAGACGATCTCAGGCTGGCGGTTGTTAAGGCGATGGGACGCCTGGGAGATTCCCAGGCAATTGGCAAGATAAAACAGTACAAAGATAATCTGTCGACCACTCAAAAGATTTTCTTCAAAAACTCGCCATTGAGTAAAGAGATCAGTAGCATACTTTCCCGCAGTAAATAATCTTGCTTGTCTTTTTGGCAGGTTAATCGACATTTTGGCAGAATGTAGCTGCCGTTATGGCGCAACGCTACGCCACAATGACAGTGTCTGTCGCGCAGACAATCCCACCCTATAGCTATCTTATTGTCTAGTAATGCATTACACTTCTTGGCACGCTGTTTGATGTTATTCCTGTCGGAAGTTGAAATGAAGAAAAGTCAAAAATAAAAAAGGAGTGAGTAAAATGACGAACCTGATTTTGAAACCCAACCGGACGAACC
>CBFCYQ010000093.1:0-9967 GCA_965602205.1 uncultured bacterium
CAGCGCGGCGTTCAGGCCACTTATGGCTATGAGTGCCTCTGGAACGAGACCAACTACTACGACTCCGCTTACATCAACCTTAGCACCCGTCTCGGTCTCAACGATAACCCGAACACGGGTGACTTCCAGATGCACCATCAGTTCATCGGCCATGACTTCGGACCGAACGAAACGCTGCGTTATGGTGTCGCCCTCTTCGGGCTTGTCGACCAGGATGACCCGCGCGATCCGGCGACTATCGCCCCCGTGGCGCACATGGCCAACAAGTGGGCCGGCTTCGGACGTGGTGATATCGACGGTGACAACCTCATCTCGATTGCTGATGTTGTCTACCTGAATCGCTATGTGGCCGATCCGCAGAACGCACCTGGCCCGATTCCATTCTGGCACCTGGGTGATCTCGATTGCGATGAAGACATCGACATCGAGGATCTGGACATCCTCAAGGCCTTCTACTTCGAAGGTAGTAGTGTCTGCCCTTGTGGCGAATGGCTGCCGTGGACCAGTTACGTCCCCGGCCCGTAATTTCGGATAGATCTCGTATCTTCTGAAATAGACAGAAGCGAGGAGCTCCGCTCCTCGCTTCTTTTTTTGTGGGCAAACACTTCCCCACGGCGTATAATGAGCAATGCCCGACCGTCCTGAAAAAAACGTTGAGACCATCACACCCCTGCTGGGCGACCTTTTTGAAATCGCCGCCGTCTACCGCCGCAACAGCCACATCGTTTTCAGCCTCACCTTCCGCGCCGACCGGGGACAATCCCTGCTGCTGCTAAAGGACAGGCTCAAATCGGCCGGCTATACCTTCGTCACGCATGTTGAAGGCGATATCCTGATATTGTCTGTCGACCCGCGGCCCCGGCTCAAGATACCGCGCACCAATATAATCCTGTTCATACTCACCATCTTTTCAGTCTATTTCGCGGCGGTCTTTTGGAGATACAACCTGGTGCGCCCTTCGGGTTATGCCGACGACCTGGCTTCGATTTTCCGCGAGACCGTTCAGGCGCTTCTCTCCGGCGCGGGCATCGAGTTTACCGTGGCCCTGATGTCCATCCTCCTGGTCCACGAGATGGGCCATTTCGTGGCCAGCCGACGAAGGAATATAGTGACTTCATGGCCCTATTTTATCCCGGCCCCCAACCTTATCGGTAGTTTCGGCGCCGTCATCAAATCCAAGTCCCCTTTCTGGAACCGACGTGACCTCATCGAGGTCGGCGCCGCCGGGCCCATTGCCGGCTGGATTGTCGCCATCGCGTGGCTTCTGTACGGCTTATCCCAATCCCAGGCGGTCGCGCCCTCGAGTATCGTGCCGGGCGATATTCCCTTCTCCCTGACCGGGGAGTCCATCCTCATGCGCCTGGGGAGTCTGCTGTTCATGGGGCCCCTGCCCGATGGCTTTTCGTACCGCTTGACCGAGGCTGCTTTCGCGGGCTGGGTCGGCCTGCTGGTGACCGCCATCAATATGCTGCCCATCGGCCAACTCGACGGCGGCCATATTGTCTATGGATTGCTAAGGCACCGCCAGCAGGTTTTGGGAAGAATCGCCATGGTGGCTCTTTTTGTGCTCGGCTTTCAGTCGATGATGTGGTGGCTTTTTGCAGCCTTCGGGCTGCTCTTCGGCGTGACCCATCCGCCTACTCTCGATGACTCTAAACGCCCGGGGGCGGCGGCCACGCTGATGGGAATAGCGGCTCTGGTTATCTTGTTCCTGTCGTTTACACCCGCACCTTTTTAGTATCCTCCGGCACTTCGATGCCGGCCGGGTCCTGGTCACAGGCGTACATCTCCCTGAGGTTGATCCGTCCTTTTCTAAGAAGGTCCATGAAGGTATCGACGATCACGGGGTCGAATTGCGTTCCCCTGTTGGTCACCAGTTCCGAGACGGCCACCTGCAGGCTGGCCCCCCGGCGATAGGGCCGGTCGGAAAGTATCGCGTCAAAGGTATCCACTACGGCCAGCAAGCGTCCCTCGACGGGAATCCGTTCGCCTTTCAGGCCCCGGGGGTACCCACAGCCGTCATAGTGTTCGTGGTGCGCGATTATGAACGGAATAGCGGGCTTGAACAGGTCTATGCCGCGAATTATCTTGAGGCCCAGGTTGGGATGGTTTTGCATCAACTGACGCTCCTCGTCGGTGAGCTTCCCGGGCTTGTTCAGGACGCTGTCAGGTACACCGATCTTCCCCATATCATGCAAGGTGCAGCCCATAGTCAGATGCTGTATCCGGGTCTCATCCCAACCCATCTGCCGGGCGACCAGTTCGGCCAGCCTGCAGACGCGGTCGGTATGACCGGCGGTGTAGGCATCCCGCGCTTCGACGGCGTTGGCCAGACCCTTGATAGCCTGCAAGTACGAAGCCCGGAGATCATGGTACAGCTTATGATTGGCCACCGCCGAGGCGACGGCGTTGGTCAGTATCGCCAGAACATCAAGCTGGCCCGGCGGAATCTCATCAAAGCGCCGAATCACCACCAGGTTGATGACACCGTGAAGCTTGCGTCGTACAAAGATTGGTTGCGAAACCACCAGTTTGTTGGCTTTGCGATTGTCCGGCCGGATTATCTGCTCCGCCTGGATATTCGGCTGGGCGCTCCGCGTGTAGGCAAACTTCAAAATCGTCCCTTCGTCCAGCACTTCCTCCCGGTAAGGGCTCGTCTCCCGGTCGATGACCTTGCGAACGGTATCGCGCGTGTCGGGGTCTATCAGGATTATTCCCACCGCTTCCGCCGAAAGCTCCTTCCTGCACGAACCGGTCACCATCGACAAAAACTTGTCAATCTTGACGCCTACACCGGTAGCATTGACTATTTTGAGGAACTCAACCTGCCCCTGTAAAGTCAGGTTGTCACGCCTGATCCGTTGATGCTCCAGACCGCGCTGAATGGCTGCCTTGAGTTGTTCGAGCTTGAAGGGCTTGATCAGAAAATCGTAGCCCCCCTTCTTTAAAACCGATATGGCCGTCTGTACCGTCGGGTGCGCGGTCATCAGAAGAATAATGGCATCCTTATGATTCGCTTGTGCCGCTTCCAGAATCTGCACCCCCGAGTACTCCCCCATCACCAGATCCGTCAACACAAGGTCGATCGGATTGTTCTCGATGTATTCCAGGGCTTCCTTCGGATCCGTCAGCGCGGTGGTGTTGTACTTGTCCGTTGACAATGATTCTTCGATGATGTTACAAATATACTGCTCGTCATCGACAACGAGGATATTGGGTCTTCCGGCGTCCGTCATACTTTTCCCTTCATGATTTTAGTCAGTACTTCTATCGGAATTCGCCGTGTCGAAAAGACGCCTCGGAAAGCTTTTGTTTAAAGATTGAGCTATCGCAGAATCTATCGGCCTGTGAACATGGCCGCGTGATAAGACGAGCGGACCAGGGGACCTGAGAGGACTTCTCTGATGCCGGCCGCTTTCGCCTTCTCTCCCAGCAAGCCAAACTCGTCAGGAGGCAGGTAACGGGCAACCGGGTGGTGCTTCTTCGACGGCGCCAGGTACTGGCCAATGGTTAGTATTGAAACGCCGGTGTGGGCTAAATCCGAGAACACCGCCTCCATCTCCTCGGCGATCTCTCCCAAACCAACCATCAGGCCCGACTTGGTGACAACTTGTGACAGACGGTGCACTTCTCTGAGAAGACTCAGGGAAACCTGGTACTCTGCACCGGGACGGACGGACGGATATAGCCTGGGGACGGTCTCCAGGTTGTGGTTAAATATGTCCGGGCGGCAACCGGCGATGACAGACACGGCATGCGGCTTGCCCATGAAATCCGGTGTGAGTATCTCGACAGTGGTTTGAGGAAGTCGCTCTCTGATAGCCTTCACCGTGGCCGCGAAATGCCGCGCGCCGCCGTCGGGCAGGTCATCCCTGGTAACCGATGTGACCACGACATGACGCAACTTCAACTCTCTCGCAGCTTCGGCCACTCGTTCGGGCTCCGATGGATCCACCTCTGCCGGCGGGCCCGGCCGAATATCACAGAAACGACAGTCCCGCGTGCAGCGCGGCCCCAGAATCAGGAAAGTCGCGGTGCCGTGATTAAAGCATTCGCCGCGGTTGGGACAGTTGGCCGCCTGGCAAACAGTATTAAGCCGGTGACGCCTCAGTGCCTGATCAACCGTCTTGTAGCTTTCTCCGCCAAAGGCCCTGACCTTGAGCCATTCAGGCTTTCTCGTCCGGTCATCCGCCATCTCAATCTGTCCCTTTTTTGAGCAGCTTGCCAACCACAGTCGGCTTTCCCCACTGCCGGTTCCCTCCCTGATAAAGTATAAGTGAATTCCAACGATAATCAAGAAATAGGGACAAATCGCCATACGACCAGAGGAGATACCAAATGTTACGTGCCGGTGGAATGGCGCTCTTTCTGGCTATCATCGGAATCGGTGGGGCCGTCCGGGCCGCCGACAAGAAAGAAGTCAGAATCGAGAAAATCGCCGAGTACGATGTCCGGGACATGAGAATCCAGCCGGTTCTAACAACTGCCGACACCTGTATCACCATTCACTCCGACACCATGGTGTGGCAGATCGATAATTGGGTTGTCGGCACGGAACTTTATAAGGCCTACCTTGATCCCGAAACGAGTTGCCCCAATCCCTACCCCTACACGATCACTGAGATAAACATGCCTATGTCGTTTGCCACTGCTACGCCGCTGTACGTGTCAGTGGATGTAGAAGCAGTCGATATCTCCAATCCCTCCTGCCCCGCACCGGGTGGACTCCTGGCGATATCTGCTCAATATGAACTGCAAGTTCCGGGGCCCGGCGTATACAGCATCTGGATCCCCCTCGATACTCCCTATGTTGTCGAAGGCCCTTTCTTCGCAGGATTCTACATCGGTAATCCGCTCGACCCGTACGTGGGCGCCGCCGTCATAACAGATAACAGCCCGGCATTATGCACGTCATACAACATCTGGGATACGGCCACCGGTTTTGTCGACCTTAACGACAATGAATTTTACAGCTTCCCGGGAAGGCTGATTCTGATGGCTTCTGGTATCCCCGGCGGCAATGCCGGCGCCGAACCGGTACCTGAGATCGAGTTGGTGTGGCCGCTGTTCGATGATACCCTGCTCGGGCGCACCGAAATCTGGGCGAATGAGACATCCGGTTCCGGCATTGTCGAATATGTGGCGTTCGAATACTCTCGTGCCGGCGGCGGATTTATTGAGATAGGCCGCGACTACGATGGTTCGCATCCTTTAAGAAATGGCGTGGATTTCTCAGGTTACGGTGATGGATGGGTTGTTGACTGGGATTTCGCCTACCTGTCTGAAGGAGTATATACGCTCCGAATCACCGCTTGCGACAGTCTGAATCGCAGCACCTCCGTCACCAGCCGCGTATATGTAGAACCCACCCCGCCTATCCCAAAAATAACAGCACCTGCCGATGGAGTGGATTTCTGCATACCGCTTGACATTCTCATATCCTGTAGTGACGACGATCTGTTCGCTATAGAAATATTCAGGCACGCGGCCGCGGAAGACTACTCGATCGACTTGGATATGATCGATCAAGCCACTCTCGGCGATAACAACGGTAACCCCTACGACGGGAATCTCGTTTCCAATGGCGAGTTCGGCGACTACTACTGTGGCCCCGCCGCCGCCGCGCTGGCCGTCAAGGTATGGTACGACCGGGGTTACACTTCTCTGTATGACCCGCCCGTTGAAAACCTGGCTGAGCAGCTGGCCACTCCGCTCAGGACAAGGGAAAACAAAGGGACTTATGACGAGGATATGCTCCGCGGCCTTTACGAGTTTTTCCTCGACAAGGGGGCCCTTCTTGACTTTGACTATAAACGTAACCCGGATTACTATGCCATGAGGACCTGGCTGGAGTACGAGGAACGTTCGGTCCTAATCGGCGTCGGTGGATCCCCGGGAGTCTGGCTGGCCGTGGACGGCTTTAAAGGCTGGGCTCAGACGGATGGAACATACCTCATCACTGTCTCTGACCCTCTCACCGGTTCTATCAGTGATCTGCCGATACGGCACAACGTCGGGACCAGTGAAATCTTTTTCAACAGCAGTTGGCAACCAATCGCCCTGGGCATCTCACTTTTCGCCCGTAACTGGGCAATAATCCGCGACTTCGTCGGCTCTGACAGTGATGGCTGTGACGGCTGGGCTTACATTTGGTCAGCGTCGGATTTAATCGACGGAGGTTCTTACTATATCCATGCTTCGGCGACTGACGCCACGAATATCAGCGGGATCTCAACAGCCCTGGCTAAGTATGACTGCTCGCACTTTTACACGCATGGGGATTTTAACAACGACGGGTATGCGAATTTCGCGGATTTTACCTATCTAATCGACTTTCTGACGCATGGCGGCGCCCCCCCGGTGGGGGGAATCAAGCGCGGTGACTGCAATTGTGATAATTACGTAAATATCGCCGACGCCGTTTATTTTCTGAACTTTATGTTCGGCACTGCCGGCGCCCCCTGTTACTGAGGACGGAAAATGGCTGCCGATATGATATCGGCAGCCTCGGGTATCCCGACCGATCGGCGGCACGTTCACTCGCCGTGGTTACTTCAGTCTGTTTCTTCCGACCGAAGCGTTGATCGCCCGACGAGCGATCTCGGGTGAAACACCGCATATCGCAGCCAGTCTGTCGACTACTTCATCCAGATGCTTTACCCATTCCTTGTCCGGATACGTGTTCCTCAAATCATCAGTCAACTCATCGGCAATCATGGCAATGTAGCTGGCGTACTTCTGCCTTTTGCCGACCCGCAGGAACGGTATCACATACTTCTTGGTCATGCCGGCGGCCAATAACAGGGCCGCCGAACCGAGAAATCCTAACCATGATGTGGGTTCCGAAAATAACGATTCCACGCAAAACCTCCTCTCTGAATCATTTCAAATATTTGTATCACTTACCAGTCAAGCTGCCATTGAGACACTGCCGGAATTCCCATACGCTGTCGGAGAATTGTCCCGTCGCGGCGGCTCACCGTGATTTCGTATCGCGTTCCCGACGGCATCAGCGAATCGGACGGAATCAGATCGATATAGAAGTAACCGGTTGAATCACTAACGGAAGATTTTGAAAACGGAGACACGATCATGCCATTACTTCTGGCTACTCCCGACGGCAGGAATGCCGTAACCGTCGCTCCAACCTCAGGCTGGCTGTTGATATCATAGAGATAGCCAAAAACCCGACACGTGTTGGTTGTCGGGGGCGGCGGTATAGACACTCTGTAACCCAGAACTGCGACGGTGTCGTTGCTATCGATATCGTATGCTGTATCCGGAAAACAGTAACCGTTTTTTGAAGCGAGAATCAGCCACGTCCCGTCGGGTACCACGGCTTCGGCCGCTCCATCGGCGTCCGTTGCTAGAACCGCGTTCACTACTCCCGATGAATTCTGTACCGTAATGAATACACCGTCAAGCGTATCGGCTGTACTACAAGTATCGATCGTGTAGAAACGAACATTCTTGTCTCCTCCGGCGATGCCTCCTTGCTCCGTCTTGTTAGAATCGACGTAGCCCCCACTGACGGTCCGATCACCCTGGAATGCCCAGATATCAGCCGGGGTCAATCCTGATGCGGCACCTTGAAACGCGCCCGAGTCGATGTTAGAGACCATCAGGTCCTTGTAGACATCGCCGTCGCCGGCTGCCTCCCCTCTAATTCCGTGACCGGAAGTATTACCGCCGCCAGCATATATACCGTCACCGGTGGCTCCACCCTGGACCCAAAGCCCGGCACCCGTCCCGCCACCGAGAAGTTCTGCGGCATGGCCTGAGTTCTGATTGTATACGCGGAGTGCAGGTGCATACAGTGACGTTATCCACAGTCCATTCCCTTGCATCCCGTCATAGGTTGAATAGAATTTGACACCCGGTCCCGTACTGTTATTGACATAGAATGATCCATCAGTCCCATTAGCGCCCGACACCGTCAGCTTAGCGAGACTCAACTGAAAATCCGATGTGGTCATCATCTGCTCCAAGCTGTTGGAGGCAGCGGAACTTCCAGATATCCGCACAGCATCTACAATCGCCTGACCGTCGGAGGCTACCTGCAAGGTCGTATCTTCAGTCAAACGCGCAAAGAGATTGTTCAGCATCATCTGTCGGATCTGACTAGTATCCGCCCCACTACCGGACACACCGTCTATAAGAACCCTTTCCCGACCCTGCGGAGTATCGCTTGTATCGCCCCAGATCGCGGCCTCCAATTCAGCTGCAACTGACGATGCCAGTTCCGCGTCAGTTATACAGTCGGTGGCTAAGACTGCCGAAGTTATCGCACCACCTTGGAAAGACGCAGCACTTATTGCATTATTTGAGATCGAGGATAATGACGCTACTGAACCATTGATGTCACCGGATATGTCGTTGAGGGTGCCAATGGCTTCTATGCCATCTCCGTTAAGACTCACAACATGTATCCCATCGCCGTTGACAGGATCGCCACCGCCGGAACCACCGGATAAGGACACGGCGTGACCGACAGGATTAGTAATGGTCAAGGACTTCAGACGCACATTTTGGTCCGTGCCCTGGGTGGCCAGAGAATCGCCGCGACTAGTGGTGTCTGAAGCAACCATCACCCAAACATCGTGATTCTGCAACGAGTCCAGTACCGCCCGTATAGAATCCAGTACCTGTCCCAGACTGTCCAAGCTTTCGGTAGAACTCGTCGCAGCCAGGCCGACGGAATCACCCATCGCGTCAAGCTCCCATCCTGTAATCTGAAATTCGAACCGGTTAGGCGTTAACAGCAGCGGACTGTTCTTTTTTGCCGTGACGATCCCTGTGTACTGCCCGGCTGGTCCCGTCCCATCTATATCAGCGACCGCACGATGATAGTAGTAGTACGTTATAGCGGCCCCTGCGGCAATACTATCCAGCCCGATCATCGCCGTGGTACCCGAATCACTGAATATCACCCCGTTGGCGCTTGACTTGAAAACAACCACGAAAAAACTGTCCGCGCTGGTGGGATTTCCCAGTGAGTCCAGGCTTAATACCGGAACGCATAGAGAATCCTCGCTCGAAGATCCGGAATTATTGACGATACTAAAACCCTGAACTGTGACTAGCCACCCGGTAACCACCAGCAATGCCAGCGCTATTGTCCTTGCCATTATCCTATCTCCTGTCAGTTTTCCTGACTCCTCAACATTCTTCTTCGGCGCAGAAAGGGACGGCTGCCGGATTCAGAGACAGTGTATTCCACGACAATCCTGGGTCTCTTGTTAACATCCGAATACTCGGTTCCGTGGATCGTTCTCGAATCAGCCTCTGCCCAGACCGCAAAGCTCGTGACCCCATACACGCCGTTGATCATCTTTTCTATATCATCCTGGAAATTGTCGTTGTTGAATTGAGTCCAGCCGTTGGAAGCTGTTAGAAATGTGTCCCTTATGGCCGTAAAGTCACTGCCGCTCCAGTCACTTCCGCCGGCCCAGGTGATATCGGAGCCCTCACTGGAATAAAAGTCCTTTGCATAATTCCAGGTAGCGCCGGGGTTGCCACTGGTCACAGGTGAGCCGGCCTCAACTCCTTCCGTCCAAGCCGTCACAACACGTCTTAAAAAAAAGTCAGTGCTGGCGCTCATCCACGCCACGCGAAGAGAACACACTGCAGCTGTGACCGTTACCGGGCCCTCGATATCACCAAGATCGAGGTCGAGAAGATATGGCGTCGTGCTAAAAGCGTCCATGTTCGTGGTGCTACCATAATTGTTGTCACCGTCATTTGACCACCGGCTCAACCATGTATCCATTATATCATTGTCACTTAGAGTCTCGGTGGCATCGTGGCTGGCAGTTGCAAACGGGAACTCCCCGTGAAGGCGCTTGACATCGGACATTTTCACCAACTCCAGTAAATACAGTCGCTTGGCTACACTCTGATACATCTGCCAAATCTGTATTTCCGGGAGGTTCTCGGAGCCGGGGAAGTGCAACCTCTGCCGGGGTTG
>CBFCYQ010000094.1:0-9902 GCA_965602205.1 uncultured bacterium
CATATCGACGAGGGGGTTTGGCACCTCGATGTCGGCTCATCACATCCTGGGGCTGAAGAAGGTCCCAAGGGTTTGGCTGTTCGCCAATTAAAGTGGTACGTGAGCTGGGTTTAGAACGTCGTGAGACAGTTCGGTCCCTATCTGATACGGGCGTAGGAAATTTGCGGAGATTTGACCTCAGTACGAGAGGACCGGGTTGAACCAACCGCCGGTGCACCTGTTGTGGCGCCAGCCGCATCGCAGGGTAGCTGCGTTGGGAAGGGATAAGTGCTGAAAGCATCTAAGTACCAAGCCCCCTCCAAGAATAGATTTCCCAAGCTTTATGCTTCTGAAGGCCCCTGGAAGATTACCAGGTTGATAGGTCACAGGTGTAAGCATAGTAATATGTTCAGCCGAGTGATACTAATCGGCCGTGAGGCTTAATCGATCTAAATTTACCTAAAGGCCCTTTGACACTTTTTGCACAGCCTGTTGGGTGACACTACGTCTTGCGAAAATACTGTGAAAAGCTTTCCGGTGGCGATAGCGACGGGGAAACACCTGTTCCCATTCCGAACACAGCAGTTAAGCCCGTCTACGTCGATGGTACTGCATCGGTGACGATGTGGGAGAGTAGAAAGCTGCCGGGATTAAATAAAACCCCTGACTTAGCAATAGGTTAGGGGTTTTTTTAGTGATCTGCGGGAAGGCCATAGCGTTACAGTGCAGTGCACACTTCGCGAACCAACCATCATCACTCGTCATTCCAGCAAAACCAGGGATCTATCCGGCCTTTCCTTCATTCGTCATTCCTGCGGAGGCAGGAATCTACTCCGTTTCTGCCTGAAATAGCATTCCTTTATTCAACCTCGGGGCCGCATTCAATTTTATTCCTGCATTCAACGTCATCCCTGCGAAGGCAGGAATCCATCCGATCCCCCCGTTTCTAATTGACTCGATCACCCATTTTCCTTAAAATCTTCTCATTATGGCAGCACGAAAACCTCTCCCGCCGACATACTTCATCCTTACCCTTGTTTTCCAGGTGGCCCTGCACTTTGTCTTCCCGATCGTGCAGCTATATCACTCGCCGCTGCGCTGGCTGGGCATGGCGCTGATCGTCTTTGGATGCTGGTTGGACCTCGAAGCGGATGGTATTTTCAAGAAAAGAAAGACAACCGTGAAACCGTTCGAGAAGTCGACAGTCCTGGTCACCGACGGTCCGTTTCGTATCAGCCGTCACCCCATGTACCTCGGCATGGTGGCCATATTCCTGGGAATCGCCGTTGCCTGCGGTTCGCTGGTGTCATTCGCCGCCCCGGTGTTATTTGCTGTCCTGATGCAGGTCTTTTTCATAGGCCATGAAGAACGCTCCCTGGAGCAGACCTTCGGACAGGAATACCGGGCGTACAAAAAGCGCGTCAGGTGTTGGATATAGGACGGGCCAAGTCCGGATGCCGGCTAATCTTCCAGAAGACCGTAGAATGAGTGCTTATAGCCGAAATACAGCGCCACACCGTAAAACAGAAGATCCAGCGGGCCGAATCCTTCACTGAGCAGGGCCAGCGCCGACGACAGATCGAGCCGGGAGAACAGGTCGAAAAAGGCCAGGCCCTCATGGTCGGCCACCATCGCGACCATGGCGAACACATTCCCGGCCAAACAACCAAGCAGGGCAAGGACGGCCCCGGCGAAGCCAAAACTGATTTCGCTGCCTTTGCCGAAGATTTTCACGGCGTACCCGACGAGAAACCCGATGCCGATGGCCATCCAACCGATCTGAAAACCGGTCAGCGACGATATGAATCCCCAGATGATGGCTCCTATCAGGGCCGCTACGAGTCCACCGGCAATCCCCATAAGCAGGTTCGCCTCGTCCTGGCGTACGCCCAACTGGCGCTGGAGCTTCTGGGGGTCGAGGCTGGTTGGCGCGGTCGCCTGTGAGGGCCCGCCTGCCGAGTGCAGAGTCGTCCCGGCCGGCGGTTGCGGTGCCGGCGTCTCTGTCGGTTGCTGCGTGGGTTTGGTAGTTGGGGGCTGATACATAACTATACCTCCCGAATTGTCTGCTTAAAGACAGTTCTACTCAATTGCCTTACAGGTTGGCGGGAGTTTCAGGTTGCCAATCGCCGTTCGAAATGTTCACCATCCCACCTAATTACAGGTATCGGACAGTTGACTGACAAATCGAGTTTTGGTGAAGATTTGCCGCGGGAAAGCTCTCAATTCTCCCGCAAGTGGGGCTTGTAAGGGACTGCAGCAAGGGGAGTTGTGGCGATGAGAGAAATCTATTCGTTATCGTCGGACACCGTTGTATGATAAACCTCGCCCATGATATACCAGCGCCCGTCAATTTTGAGAAGGTTATAATAGTCCGTAAACATGAATCCCGAGAATATCCACTCCACCTTGGCCGCTGCCGCCGTACCCGTGATGTCCAGCGAGACGATATTTTTCTCCCGGCTCCGATTGTGAAACGGGTGCTGCGGGTCCGTTTTAGCTGCGGCGCAGGTCCTGTCCCAGTGATCCGGCGGCTCCTCGCACAAGCCGCGCGATGTCATGCTGAAGGAACGGGCCTGCGGGTGAAACGCTTTTTTGATAATGTCTGCATCCAGACTGTCCAGTCCGGTGAAGAAATAGTTCAGCGTTTCGTGAATAGCCTCCTCATCGCTACGGCTTTTTACCATGACATGCCTCCGCATACGTGGTGCACATTCAGACCACCGGCCTACGCCTCGTTCTTGAATATGGTGGTGTGAAAAATCTTGTTCATAATATACCAACGACCGTCCATTTTCAGCAGGGTATAATAATCGGTGTACGTGAATTGAGAGAAGACCCACTCGACCTTGGCCGCGGCGGCATCGCCCGTAATATCGATATAGACCACCTTCTTGCGGCTGTTTTCCTTGTTAAAAAAGTGTTCGGGGTTATCTGCGGCCGCCTTGCATGTTTTGTCCCAGTGGCCGACCGGGTTCGCGCGCAAGCCGTCCGGACCCACTGAAAACTGCCACGCGCCGGGATAAAAGGCTTTCTTGATGGTGCCGGCGTCGACGTTGTCCAACCCGTCGAAGAAGTACTGCAAAGTGCTCATGATGGCATCTTTTTCGCGTTCTTGCGCCACGCTATGGTTCCTTTCCTGGGCGCTGCCCGGATGTTCATGAAGGCATTCTCCGAAAACATAGCCTCTCATTTGACGAAAACCAAACTCTTAGTGGGCAAAAGTGAAATTTTCACACGCCGTACCTCGCCGCCTGCGGTGGCATACTTGCCATCACCGCATTCGACAAGACCGGGATTTTAACCGTCTATTGTCCGCAAGTCGGCAGGAATCCGCCGGTTTCTGCTTTGGCTGTCATTCCTGCGAAGGCAGGAATCCATCCGGTTTCTGAATGAAGATGGATCCCCGCCTGCGCGGGGATGACGGAAGGGGGGCGGGAACGACGAAAGGAGAGGACAATGACAGCAGAGGGGAGATCGTGGAGCTGAAGTTGTCGCCAAGTGCGGCACTACGCACTTGCGAAGCGAAGGCCGACCGACTACATTTGGATACTGAAACCATTGCGGAGGACCACTATTTTGAAAACTCGCTTTAATTTCCTGACCGGTCATCTGACAGCCGCCGTTCTGACCCTGTGCCTGTCAGGTTGCGGTGATGACGATGTGACTAAGAGCACGAGCACTGACAAGACCGGTATTGTCGGCGGTTGGATTCAGGTGACGCCGGATTTCCAGGGCTCGGCTTATGTTTTCACGGCTGACAGCCAGTTCACGTATGTCGGTGGAGGATTCGCATTGGCCCCTGACGACAAACTATGGTCTGAGGGATTGTTCGTCTTTGACAACGATTCGCTTACTCTTCAGTCGGGCGCCGTGGTGCTTCGAGACGTCGCCACTATTGATGACGATTTGGATATGCTGCAACTTTCCGAGGGGTCGTCGGCGAGGCTATTCGCCCGGGCTGATCCCCGCACTGCCGATAAAAGCACCGTCATTGGCGTGTACAACACGAATTTCACCATCCAGAACCCCGGTGTTTATCAGTTCACGGTCGGTGAAGTCCGTAGCGGTACTCTGACGATATCCCCAAGCGGCGCCAACCTGACCGCCGCCATCTACTGCCAGGATTTCATTATCCTGGAAGACAATCCGCTCTTGCTGTTTCGAGCCGAACAGGGCCCAGTTGTCAGGCTCCTTTATGCTTCCCTCGGATTCCTTGGCGGAGGCAACCCGCAGATCAACGCCAAACCGTTTCTACTGATGGGTGAATTCACCTCACAGAACGTCTCCGGGATTTTGAAGTTTCGGGGCCCGCTCGGGCTGACCGAAGAATTCACTTGCGAAGTTGCCGGCCAGAAGAGCAATTAAACGGTCAGTCAGGATGTTCACGCCAGACGCTTGACGAAAATGACTACAGTACCGCTGCCTGTCGGACCGCCTTTGCGTGATATTGACGTCTTAGTACTGGACTAACTATGGGACAAAGACCCAGATCAAAATCGGACCGCAAACATAAGCATTCCGACTATTCGGGGGCGCCGCCGCACGTGGGGACCGAAGACGACCTGTTCGACATTATCAGCCGGGTGAGCGGCCCGCCGTTAATACTGGTGCTCGACGAGGTCCAGGATCCGCATAACCTCGGTGCCTGCCTGCGGACAGCCGATGCTGCCGGTGTGCATGCTGTCGTGGCGCCCAAAGACCGCGCTGTAGGTCTGACGGAGGTGGTTATTCGCACAGCCTGCGGCGGCGCCGAACACGTGCCCTTTATCCAGGTCACCAATCTGGCACGAACTCTCGGGCAGCTCAAAAAGGCCGGGTTGTGGCTGGTGGGAACATCTGATCGAGCCGAGCGGAACCTTTACGAGGCCGACCTGTCGGGACCGCTCGGTCTTGTCATGGGTGCCGAGGGAAAAGGCCTCAGAAGGCTCACAGAGAAGCACTGTGACTACTTAGTGCGAATTCCGATGTCCGGGACGGCCGAATGCCTCAATGTTTCCGTTGCCGCGGGAATCTGTCTGTTCGAGGCCGTACGCCAGCGGACCTGGCCCCATCCCCAAAAATAGAAACCCCGCCTCTTAATAAAGGACGGGGAATACAAGGGTCATATCGCTCGACTGGTAGTCGACCTATAATTAACCCAAAAAGCCGCTCGTGTCAACGCAAAAATTCGATACTTCCTCAGTCATGCCCGCGTTCTCAGTCACTCCCCGTCTTTTCTGTCATTCCCGCGCAGGCGGGAATCCATGTACACTCTCGAAATAAGTATAGCCCGCAGGCATGTACCGGCATCTACTATCACCGATCCGCCTTATGCCAGGGTTACATTCAGCCCTATTGAACGTATCGTGGAAGGTAAAACGGTTCCCGTAATCAATTGCCAGATAATGCCGTATTCCGGCCGCCAACAGTCGCATGGCGCCTGCGGCCCCCGCTAGAGGAGATCGGGCCCGGAACAATTCGGGCCTCAAGTTGTTAATAATCTCAAACCAACTTAAAATGTAATCTCAGGAGGGTTTGTCATGCTTAAGCGTTTTATAACTGCTGGGGTATTGCTCTTGGCCCTGGCGGCCGCATCCCAGGCCGAACAGTGGACACTGGACAAAGCGCACTCGTCGATCGGTTTCTCCGTGCGCCATCTGGTTGTGTCCAAAACCAGGGGACACTTCAGTGACTTCAATGGAACGGTCGCTTTCGACGGCAAGGACCTGGCTCAGGGCAAGGTGGAATTCACCATACAGACGGCCTCGATCGACACCGATGATCAGAAACGGGACGACCACCTGCGCTCGGATGACTTTCTCAATGCCGAGAAGTTCCCGACTATGACATTCGTATCCAGAGAGGTCGTTCCGGGCGAGGGGAACAAGTTCATGCTGATCGGTGACCTGACAATTCGAGATGTTACCAAAGAAGCCACCTTCGACTGTGAGTTCTCCGGCGTCGTCGTCGACCCCTGGGGAAACACCAAGGCCGGTTTCTCAGCCCAGACCACTGTCAACCGCCAGGATTTTAATGTGAAGTGGAATAAGACCCTCGACGCCGGCGGCGTCGTGGTTGGCGATGATGTCAGTATCGTCGTTGAACTTGAGTTGCAGAAATCATAATCTCGGACTAACAGGCGGATATTCCGGCCCGCAGTGTTCATTGCGGGCCTCTTTCAATTCGTGCACACGGCGAGCAGCTCAGGACATTTTTCTGAGTAAACCTACTACCTTTCCGGCGATCCGAAATTCCCCCGACCGCCGGCTGACCATGATCGGATCCATGGCATCGTTCTCTGGCTGAAGGCGTATACGTTTGCCTTCCGGGTAGTAACGCTTGACGGTGGCCTCATCGCCGATTATAGCCACGACTATGTCCCCCTTGCGGGCCACCGACTGCTTCTGCACCAAGACGATATCGCCGTTAAATATGCCGGCGTTCTTCATCGAATCACCTACCACCCGCAAGGTGAAAGAGTCATTCTTCGGCAGAAACGAAAGATCCAGCGCAATCTCGCCCTCAATGTTCTCCACGGCGTCAATCGGCATACCGGCCGGAACAGCCCCCACCAGGGGTACACGGCCGACACCGCTGATAAGGGGACGAACTAACTCGAGGCCGCGAGCGAGATACTCATTCTTTTTCAGATAGCCCTTCTTAATCAGGGCATTTATGTGCAGGCGTACTCCATTAGTAGATTTGATTCCGAACTTGCTGCCTATCTCACGGATAGTAGGGGAGACCCCGCGACCGGTAATCATTTGCTCAATATACTCCAGTATCATCCTCTGCCTGTCGGTAAGCTTCTTCTTCGGCATTGTCAACACCTCTTCAAAAAGGTTTACAATCAAACAGATCGGAGCGCCATTACTATCACCCCTACTTGATACTGCTCATTTGTATACATGTCAACAACAAAAGCCGCCTCGGCCGCGCAAATGTGACATGACGGTAAGTTTTTATGTGGCGCGCCCGGACAGGTGATGTTAACTCATCTATGCGGGAGGGAAAACGGCGTTAGGGAGGAAATGATTATGTCTCGTAAAACAATGCTGGTAATGCTGGCGGTTCTGGTTGCTCTGCCTTTTGCGGTTGCGGCACAGCAGGCGGACAGCTCCAAGCCGGCCGTGACACCAGCCGCAGAAGAACCGCCACCACCGGCTCAGGCGCTGACGGTCGAAGCGATTGTCTGCAGCGGGGTAGAGGAGCGCATGCCCATCGACACCGTAGCCGAGTTCGGCGCCGACGTCGGGAAAGTGTTCGTGTGGATGCGTATCCTGGGCGCCGCCGACAGCACCTCAGTAATGATCCGCTGGAACCGCGGTGAGGCCGTAATGGCTGAAGTGGAACTGCCCGTCAAGAGCTCATCCTGGCGTACCTGGAGCAGCAAGAACGTCCTGCCATCCTGGGTGGGAAACTGGGACGTCAAGATCATGGATGCTGATGGTGAGATACTCAAGGCGTTGTCCTTCAAGGTGGGAGGGCCGTAGCTGCCATCTGACGCGACAGGTCCCGGGAAATCGGTATCGGGCGCGGGGCACCAAAAAAGCGAAGCCGGCATCACCCGATGCCGGCTTTCGTCAATATTAACCTGTACAGCCTTAGCGGCTAGTCGGCAACAGACTCCCGCCTCGCCTTGGCCTCCTCGATAACCTTTTGGGCTACCTCGTGAGGCACTTCTTCATAGTGCGAAAAGGAAAGCTCATAAACGCCCTGCCCCTGAGTCATGGAGCGTAAGTCCACCGAATACTGATAGAGTTCGGCCTGGGGCATGGTGGCCCTTATTACCTGGTTTTTACCTTCCGGATCCATACCGGCTATTTTGCCGCGACGGGAAGACAGATCGCCCATTACGTCTCCGGTGAAATCATCGGGGACCGTCACGGTTATGTTATGGATCGGCTCCAGCAAAACCGGCTTGGCCTCCAGGAAACCCTCCTTGAAAGCCATGGAGCCGGCAATCTTGAAAGCCATGTCGGAAGAATCAACGTCATGGAAAGAGCCGTAGAACAACGTGACCTTGACATCGACAACCTGCGCTCCAGCCAGGCCGCCATGCTGCATCTGCTCGACAACGCCCTTCTGAACCGCCGGAATGAACTTGCTCGGAATGACACCGCCCTTGATGGCATCAATGAACTCAAAACCGGCTCCTCGAGTATTCGGTTCAAGACGGATGTGAACGTCTCCGAACTGACCCCGGCCACCGGTCTGCTTTTTGTGTCGGTACTGTTTTTCGGTCTTGCCACGAATAGTCTCGCGATATGGAATCTTGGGCTTGACCAGGCCCACCTCGATGCCGAACCGGTTTTTCAACTTTTCAGTCAAGATCTCGATATGCGTCGAGCCCTGGGCATACAGCACCAATTGCTTCAGATCGGCGTCGTGCGAAAGGCGGAAAGTGGGGTCCTCTTCGTGCAGTTTCTGCAATCCGTTGGACATCTTCTCTTCGTCACCTTTTGACTTCGGTTTAACGGCCACATCCATTACGGGATTGGGATAATCAACCTTCGTAATCGTTACCTTATGCCCGTTATCGGTTAGAGTATCACCGGTGTGAGTATCCTTGAGTTTGACGAGGACTGCAATATCACCCGCCGGAGCCGCCTCCAGGTCTATGCGATTTTTGCCCTGAAAGGTGTACACCTGGGTCGCCCGTTCCGTAGCCCCCGTCTGCTGATTGGACAGAGCCGAGCCCGGCTTTATCGTTCCGGAGAAGGCCTTGACAAAAGTCATCTCGCCAAGGTGACCTTCCGAGACGGTCTTGAAAGCATAGGCCACAGTCTTGCCGGCGGCATCAAGGGCAATTTCGACACTCTCGTCTTTTCCGGTTTTCATCGCTGCCGGCATGGGCATCTGGTCCGAGGAAGGGATATACTCGGCAATGAAATCAAGCAGGATCTTGACGCCGATGTTTCTGGCGGCTGATCCAAAGAGAACAGGGAAGACCTTTCCATGAACGATGCCCTGACGAAGACCCTTGGCAATATCGGCGTCTTCAAGAGTACCCTGGTCAAAGTATTTTTCAAGAAGTCCATCGTCGCCTTCGGCGGCGACCTCGATCAGACTGTCTCTTTCCTTCTGGACGATATCTTTCAAATCCGCCGGTATTTCGATAACACTTCTCTTGTCGTCGGCATCAAAGGTGTAAGCTTTCATATGCAGCAGGTCTACCAGTCCCTTGAAATTCTGAGCTTCACCGATGGGGATCTGGACCGCCACGGCCTGCTTGCCGAAGGCCTCCTTGATAGAATTCAGGTTAGACTGCCACTTGACGTTTTCGTTTTCCAGCTTATTGACGAAAAAGAACCTGGCGACCGAAGATTTGGCTATCCTGTTCCACTGGAGTAGCGTCCCGATTTCGACGCCCGAAGGAGCGCTGATGACGATGCCGACGGCGTTTGAAACCTGTAGACAGGCTAGGAGTTCACCCATGAAATCAGTATGTCCGGGACAGTCCAGCAGGTTGATCTTGGTGTTTTCCCACTCACAGGCCAGCAGCTTGGATGATATCGATGTTTTTCTGGCAATCTCCGCTTCGGTATAGTCAAGCAGCGAACTGCCGTCGTCAACCCGTCCTATTCTGTTGTTTATGCCGGCACAAAATGCAATAGCGTCGGCCAGACTGGTCTTTCCACAGCCCCTCTGTCCGGCCAGGCAAACGTTACGAATTTTGTCAGTTCCATATTCCTTCACCGGGTATCCTCCAGGGTCTCATAAGATTTAGTTTATCGAACTCTCTGGACCATGATCTCAAAAAGTTCAGAACCTGGATAATATTACAAACCTCTTGTCTTGTCAATCCATTTCAAAGTCCGGTGTAGAAAAACTTGCCCGCTCGGGCGGGTACCGTTATTTCCCGGGCGGGTTTGAGTTCGGGATATAGAAAGCCCCGCAGTTTTGCGGGGCTTTATTCACGCCGCTGAAGGTTTCAGCCGTAA
>CBFCYQ010000095.1:0-9873 GCA_965602205.1 uncultured bacterium
TCCGAAGCCAGTGAGGCTCCGCACTCGGGACAGAATTTCGCCTTTATCGGCAGTTCGGCCGAGCAGTCAGGACATTTCTTATTTGCCATTCATTTTCTCCAATTCTCCATAAGCAATTGAACTCAATATAGGCCCAATTAGTTTCCAGGCAAATGCTAATTGTTTTGCCAGGGCAATGGAAAGGTGACATTTGCCGGTTAATCTACTATAATCAATAGGTTTATTCCTACAGGATTACGGGAAAGGGCAGAAATGAACAAGGTCAAGACCGTACTTTTTATCAGTATTGCTTTGGCGGTTTTCGCGGCTGCGGGACCGGCAAGGGCTGACTATATCATCGCGGCTGACTCAATTTATCGGCATATTGCCGTCCTGGCCCACGACTCCCTCGAGGGACGCCAGGTAGGTGAGATCGGAGAGCAAAAGGCCGCCAAATACATCCAAGGCATTTTCACCTCGGCCGGACTTGAGCCGAAAGGCGCCGATAGTGGTTACCTGCAGCCTTTTGACTTCGTGAAAAGAATAGACCTGGGTGAGAACAACCGTTTGACAGTCAACGGAATAGAGTTGATGTTGAACGAGGAATTCCTACCGATGCGGCAGTCGGCCACTATGAAATTCGATTTTGCCGAGATTGTAAGTGTCGGCTACGGCTTCGAAATAGACGACGATGAGGGTATTTACAACGATTACGAGGACATAGACGTCGTCGGGAAGGCCGTTCTGATAAAGCGCTTCGCTCCAGCTTCCGATGACAGCACCGGCATTGATTTCGACAAATATTCAACGATCACCGACAAGGTCAACACGGCGTTGGGCCAAGATGTCGCCGGGATTTTTCTAATTACCCCCGAGGATCACGACGATACGATGTTGACCGCCGGCCCGGTACGCGTTCACCCCAAGGACGTCCCCGTCATCTGGCTGAGACGCAAGGGACTGGAGAAGCTGGGGCTTAACCTGGCGGAGCCGGAGATAAGCACGGCTTTCGGAGAGACGGAACTGCACAAAACCCGGGACACGGGTTACAACGTGGTCGGGTATATGCCCACCGGGAACGACACTACCGTTATCATCGGGGCCCACTATGACCACCTGGGCTGGGGGTCCGCAGCATCACGCTACACCGGCGAGGAAAAGATGATACACAACGGCGCCGACGACAACGCCTCGGGCACCGCCTGTCTTCTGGAACTGGCGCGGTACTATTCGTCGCGAAGACATACCCAGGAATACTCCACCCTGTTCATTGCCTTCTCCGGCGAAGAGGAAGGCATTCTCGGCTCCACCAATTTTGCCAGAAATATGACTGTCGACTCGTCAAAGGTACGAATGATGGTAAACATGGACATGGTCGGCCGCCTGAAGGAACAGGAGAATGGCCTGGCCGTTTTCGGCACCGGGACCTGCCAGGAGTTCAAAGACTACTTCGATTCGCTCAGCTACGACGACGTTAAGATGGTCTCGAAGGTGTCCGGCATCGGTGGTTCCGATCACATGGCTTTCTACAATCGACATATCCCCGTTCTGAACTTTTTCACCGGGGCCCACGAAGACTACCACAAGCCCAGTGACGACCTGGAGAGAATCGACCTGGAAGGTACCGCCCGCGTGGCCAATATCGTTGCCGACGTGGTCAACCACTTTGACGGCTACGGTGGTCCATTGGTGTTCCAGCGAACCAAGAGCGAGGAGGGAGCCAGGCACCGGGCCCGCTACTCCGTCACGCTGGGCATTATACCGGATTTCGTATCCGAAGTAGCAGGGTTGCGCGTGGATGGCGTTTCCCTTGACCGCCCCGGCGACCGCGCCGGCCTCCTCGAAGGTGACATCATCATCAAGATGGGTGAAACCGTCGTCGGCGACATTTACGACTATATGAGTATCCTGGGCAAGTTTCGCAAGGGTGACAGCACCCGGGTGGTGATTGAGCGCGGTCAGGACACCCTGCAATTGGAAGTGATTTTCGAATAGTACTATCGGGGCCGGGACAGGCGCCGGGAGGCGTGGAAAGCTAATTGTGCTCGACGGTGTCGGCTCCCTTGGCTCGAACCACCGAGATAACTCCCTTCACCTTGCGCACCTTGTCAATAATACGATTGAGGTGTGACAGGCTGGAAACCTCGACGACAAACTTGCCCGCCGCCGTCGTATCCCGCGTGTACATCTCGGCGGCGCGGACGTTGGTATTGATGTCGGCGATGGCCTGGGTAATATCGCGGAGCATGTTTTTACGGTCTTCCACAATCATGTCAAGCTGAACGACAAAGGACTGGCCGCGCCCGGTGTCCCAGCTAACGTCGATCTTGCGCTCGGGGGATTCTTCCTGGAGGTCAATGGCGCCCGGGCAGTCCGCGCGGTGGACGGTCACGCCTCTCCCCCGTGTAATGAACCCGATGATATCCTCCCCGGGAACCGGTTGGCAACACCCGGCAAAACGAAACATCATGTTATCCATACCATGCACCTTGATACCTTTGGTGCCCCGGATGCGCTCGATGACCTTGCCGACGAAACCGGTTTCGACCTTTTCCTCTTCCGGCACAATCAGGCTCAGCAGGGGTCGCGCCGTCATGGAACCGTTGCCGATGGCCGCCAGCAGGTCTTCGACCGTTTTCTTGTTGAGTTGCTCGGCGTATCCCTGAAGCTCTTCTTCGCCCGGTATGGCAACGTGTAGTTGTTTGAGCTTGCGCTCGACGATCTCACGTCCCAGGGCAATTGACTGGTCCAGCCCCGCCTGCTTGAGCCAGCGCCTGATTTTGGACCGGGCGTTGGACGTCTTCACCAGCTTGAGCCAGTCATGGGAGGGGGTGCGCTTGGGATTGGTGATGATCTCGACGGTACTGCCGGATTGGAGTTCGGTGGAAAGGGGCTGCAGCCGGTTGTTGACCTTTGCTCCCGCGCAATGAATGCCGATCTCGGTATGAATCTGGAAGGCAAAATCGAGCGGGGTGGCGCCCTGGGGCAGGTGGATAAGTTTCCCGTTGGGCGTAAAGACGAAGATGTCTTCCGTAAAGAGATCGATACGGAGGTATTCGAGAAATTCCGACGGGTTGGTCATATCCTTCTGCCATTCGAGCACGTCGCGCAGCCACACCATCTGCCGGTCGGACTTGCCCATCATCTGCCGGCCTTCCTTGTACAGCCAGTGGGCGGCGATGCCGTTCTCCGC
This sequence comes from uncultured bacterium, assembly GCA_965602205.1. Lineage (GTDB taxonomy): Bacteria > Zixibacteria > MSB-5A5 > GN15 > FEB-12 > DAOUUR01. The sequence continues at coordinate 3,173 of CBFCYQ010000095.1, forward strand.
CACGTGATGCATCTGGTGCGTTCTGATCTGGATTTCCACCATGCGGTTGCGCGGGCCGAAAACGGTCGTGTGCAGCGAGCGGTAGCCGTTCGGTTTGGGATTGGCGATGTAGTCGTGGAAACGATTGCCGACGGGTTTCCACATGGAGTGAATGATGCCCAGGGCGTGGTAGCATTCCCGCTCGGTGTTGACTATCAGGCGTATGGCGAACAGGTCATATATCTGGTCGAAGGTCACCCCGCGTACTCTTGTCTTACGGTAGATGGAGTCGAGGTGCTTGGCCCGACCGTAAACGGTGGCCTTGATATCGTCGACTTCCATCGCCGCTTTCAGGGGCGTCACCACTTCCTCGATGTACGCCTCTCGCTCCTCCTTTCTCTCCTTGATGAGCTGCACCAGGTCAAAATAGACTTCCGGCTCGAGGTACTTCAGAGACAGATCTTCCAGCTCTATTTTTACGCGGGCAATTCCGAAGCGATGGGCCAGCGGACTGTAAACGTCGTAGGTCTCCCTGGCGATGCGTGTTCGTTTCTCGATCGGCAGGTGCTCCAGGGTCCGCATATTGTGCAGGCGGTCGGCCAGTTTTATCAGGATAACGCGGATGTCCTTGGCCATGGACAGCAGCATCTTGCGGAAGTACTCCACCTGCTGTTCCTCGCGCGATGAGAATTGAATCTCGCCGATTTTCGTCACGGCGTCAACCAGTTCCGCTATTTCGTCACCGAACTCCCGCCGCACTTCCTCCAGGGTGACATCGGTGTCCTCGACAACGTCGTGAATCAGGCCGGCGGCGATGGTGGTCGAATCCATGTGCTGCTCGGCGAGCACAAAGGCCACTTCCAGGCAGTGTTCGACGAAAGGCTCACCCGACTGGCGTTTCTGGCCGGCGTGGGCCCTGTCGGAAAACTCGTATGCCTTCCGGATAAGAGGAATATTAACGTTGGAGTTAAACGATTCGATCCTAATGATGAATTCGGCCAGATTCATACCAGACTTTTTCGATCCGACACCTTTCCAAACAGCAGAGTCACTTCCTCGGCCACTCTCTCAACGGCGATGGCCTCCATGCATTGACACTGTCCCGGGGGGCAGGTGCAGTTTTCCACTGTCGACAGGATGACGCGGTCGTCCCTGCCGAGCGGCCCCCACCTGACCGGGGACATTACTTTCTTACCGGGGTACAGGCCGACCACGTTGGTCTTGACAGCCACCGCCAGGTGCAGCGGTCCGGTGGAGTTGGCCACCACGACCGTGGCCAGCGACAGCAGGGCCGCCAGCGTCCTGAGGTCGGTTTCTCCCGTTATCGTCTTGACCGGAATTCCCAGCTTGTCCGACATCCGGCGAATCTGCACGCCCTCGTCTTCGCTGCCGGTGGCCACCACCTGGAAGCCGTCTTTGACCAGCCGGTCATAGAGCTGGATAAATCGCTCCAGCGGCCAGGGTTCGGCCGATCCTCCCGAGCCCGGATGCAGAACGATGAACTCACCCGTGACGTCGACATCACCGAGTATCCGGCGGGCATTGTTGACTTCCTTTTCCGTGGTGTAGACTGTCGGCACCTTGACCGTCTCGCCGTCCCGAAAGAACTCGAGAAAGTCGAGGTTGTATTCATATTCGTGCTTCTTATTGGCCTTGCGGCTGTGAAAGAGGTGATGGCTGAAAAAGACCGAGTGGAAACGGCCGGCCGTCCCGATGCGAATGGGAATACCCGCTTTATATAACAATTGCGAGATCTGCCGGCTGGGGTAGAGAACGACGGCCGCTTTGTAGTCGGCCCGGCTGATACTGTTCAGGACTTCCTTCTTATAACGCTTATTGCTCAGCAACTGGTGATTCAAAACGCGCACGATACCGTCGATGCGCTCGTTGTTTTCCAGCATCGGGGAAGCGTAGAGTGACGCGAGTACGTCAACGCGACATTCCGGGTACCGCGCCTTGATCGTTTCCACGAACGGCAGGGCCAGGATCAAATCCCCCAGGCGGTCGCTGCGACTGATGAGAATCCGGTCTCCGGGTTTCAAATCAAGTTTATTGGTGATGGTCTTGGCCATTCAGGTCCTTTCTCTGCAGATCACGCAACTTGGTGTACTTCACGAGCACCGCTATCGACGACAGAACCGACAGGATAAAGCCCTCAAGGCCGTCGCGGAATCCCTGTTTCGAGACATAGTGTTTGACAAACGATACGGGCGGCTTTACCACGATATCGAACCAGCGCGATCGCTTGCCCTGCCGGTATGCTTCCTGTGCACCCAGTGTAGTATATAAATTGGACTTTCTCAAGTAATGTTCCAGGCTGGGGTAGCTGAAGTGCAAAAGATTACCGTCCAGCCGGCCGGCCCGGCCCTCCAGCAGGACTTTCTCGTGCACCACCGCTCCGTCGAAGCGACCGTGAGATTTCCGGAACAGCCGCAGGAGCAGGTCGGGGTACCAGCCGCAGTGCCGAATCCAGTGTCCCAGGAAATTGGTCTTGCGCGGCATGTAAAAACCCGCCATCTGGGTTCCATCCTCAAGAATGGCCTTTATCTCACCGGCCAACTCGACGCTTACGGTCTCGTCGGCATCCAGCGACAATATCCACTCCCCGCCGGCGTGGTCCACCCCCGCCTGTTTCGCCGGACCATAGCCCCGCCACTCCGGCGAAAATACCCTGGCCCCATAGCTGCGCGCGATTTCCACCGTTCGGTCAGTCGAATCGCTGTCGACAACCACGATTTCGTCAGCCCATTTCACCGACTCGAGACAGCGCGCCAGGTTGGCCTCTTCATTTTTTGTAATGACGACAACGGAGAGATACACTAACCGCTCACTTTCTTTTTTGCCTGCCTTATTTCCATGAACGCCCCAAAGGCCTGTTCCACCGTTATATCGAAAATGTTTCCGTAGTGCTTCGCCACCACAAAACCCGTTTCCTGCCCGTAGGGCCGCCACAGGACCGTGTTCTTTTTGACGCCCGGGTACATCGAAACGACGGGCACTTCAAAGGCGCGGGCGACGTGCACCAGGGCGGTATCGGGCGTGATCAGCAGGTCCAGCTTTCTGATAATGGCGGCCACATCGACAATACTCAGGCGGTTCGGAATCAGCGTCAGCCGACCGGAAAATTTCTCGCACAACCAGCGGCCCCGTTCGCGGTCGGAAGGAACGGTGATGACAATGAACCCGGCACTCGGATCGTGTTGGCCGATCTTTTCGATAAGCGCGACCTGTTTTTCGCGGGCCCACAGGCGCGACGGCGCCCCGGCCGACAGGTTGAGGCCGATGAGCGTACCGCCCGGCGCCAGGCTGCGGAAAAAGTCTTCCGCGACCGATTCGGACTTGCCGCTGATAAACGGCGCCGCAAACCCCGTTTCCCGCTGACTGTCGATGCCGAAAGCATCCAGCAGGTGCAGGGTGTTGGCTATGATGTGCCGGGATTCATCAACCGAGTTGTAGCGGTTGAACTCGTAGTACCGGGCATACTTGCGCTTGCCGACGCCGATACGCGGTTTGCCCCGCGAGCAGAACTGCGACAGAAACAGCGAGGTAACCGAATCGTCACAGAGCAAATCAAGCACGCCGTCAAAGCCTTCCCGACGGATGCGGATAACTTCTTTAATATCCTTCCAGAGGTTCTTCCGATACAGAAAAATGCGGTCGAACCGGGGGTCCTCTTCGATGAGCGCAACATTTCTCGGGGAGCACATGACGGAGATTTTTATGCCGGGAAAGTGCCTGCGCAGAGCGTCGAAAACGGGCAGGGAAATAACCAGGTCGCCGATTTTGCTTTCCGGTCTCAGAAAGAGCACCTTCCGCATCTTCCGGCCATCAAGGGGCATCTGTCCGCTTCGCGCCTTTTTCAGAAGGACCCTGAACAACGCGAAGAACAGGGCCTTGACCCTGTGTTCGGCAGCCTTGAGCGTGTCGACCGGATATTGTTCTTCCTGTGGATTCATCATTGATCCCGGAACTGCATCTGGTGCAGACGACGGTACAGGCCTTCCTTTTCGACCAGTTCGTCGTGGGCGCCGCATTGTACGATACGACCTCGGTCGATGACCAGAATACGGTTGGCGTTTTTGATAGTCGAGAGCCGGTGAGCCACCACCAGCGCGGTGCGACCGACCATGAGACGGTTGATGGCATCCTGAACCAGCATCTCCGACTCGGTGTCCAGAGCCGAAGTGGCCTCATCGAAAATAAGTATCTGCGGGTTTTTAAGAAGGGCCCGGGCAATAGCCAGGCGCTGCCTTTGGCCCCCGGAGAGGCGCACGCCGCGATTTCCGACCAGGGTATCGTAGCCGTTTTCCATTTGCTCGATGAACCTGTGGGCGTTGGCCATGCGAGCCGCCTCAATCACGTTCTCATGCGCTATGCCGTTCTGACCGTAGGCGATGTTGTTGCGAACGCTGTCGTTGAAGAGAAACGTCTCCTGCGTCACGATTCCCATCAACCCGCGCAGGGATTCCAGTTTCAAGTTCCTGATGTCGACGTCATCGATAAGAATGCTCCCCTGCTGAGGATCGTAAAAGCGCGGCAGGAGATCGAGCAAAGTGGATTTGCCGCCTCCCGAAGGCCCCACCAGCGCCACCACCTCGCCGACTCGCACCTCAAACGAAACGCCCTCCACGACGGTGTCACTGCCGTTGTAACTAAAAGACACGTCGTCGTAGATGATAGCCTGGCGGAACTTGTCGATGTCGCGGGCCTGGGGCAGGTTAGTAACTTTCTCCTCGGCGTCAATCACCGAAAATATGCGCTCGGCCGCGGCCAGGCCCTCCTGAATCCGAATATGAATCTGGCTGAGCGACTTAACCGGCTTGATCATCGAGAACATGGCGATGACATAAGTCATAAAATCGCCGGCATCAAGCTCACCGCCCCCGGATATTATCCGGGTCCCGGCATAGAGCAGGATCACAATGCCCGCCAGAGTCGCCAGCGTGTCATTGATGGGCGAGGCCAAATGCCGGATACGCGTCATACGCAAAAGCGACCGGAAGTAATTGAGGGTGGCGGCAAAGAATTTTTTTATCTCGAAATTCTCCATCGAGAATGCCTTGACGATGCGAACATTGTTGATCGACTCCTCGAGAACGGAATTGACATCGGCCATTCTCTCCTGCGTGCGCTCCGAGTATTTGCGAAGCTTCTTGCCGATAAACCAGACAAAACCGAATACGACCGGCAGAATGAACAGCGATATGAGTGTAAGCTTCCAGCTCAGAATGACCAGAAACGAGAAGAAGACCACGACCGAGATCGAGTCCGTGACGAGGTGGTTGAAACCGATATCGACCGACTCATTGAGAACCAGCACGTCGTTGGTCACTCGCGAGAGGATCTGCCCGGTTCGCCGCCGGTGGAAGTAGTCCAGAGAAAGGCGCTGGTACTTCGCGAACAGGCGCTCCCGAAAAAACCGCACGACCGACTGCTGAACATAGGCCATGAAAAAACCCTGCAGGTACAGAAAGAGATTCTTGACCAGGGCCACGAACAGAATCAACCAGCAGAATCGGTAAAGTGTATCCTGGCGGTTCTCGGCGGCTACGACGTCGTCAACCCAGCCTTTCATGGTTGCCTTCAGATTCTCAATCCAGCCGGTGATACCGGAGACGAATCCTTCAGTGGCCAGGGAGTCCGCCGCCGCCGGCTGGTGGATCTCCACGGTGCTCTGGTCCAGACCGGGGATCTGCTCGACCTGGAACAGCGTCATCAAAAGGGGACCCGCCATCCAGATTAGCAGTCCGGAAAAGACGGCAGAAATCGCCGCCGACACGGAGGCGGTGACCAGTTGCTTCCAGTAAAATCGCAGTATCGAGAATGTTCTGGCCAAAAGGCTCAAAGGTCATCTCCAAAATTAATGTAATTTAGTAATATCGCACATCCCCCGCTATAAGTCAACCCGTATAAGCCCCGTTGTGTCAGAGCCTTATGCGTCGCGCTGACGGTTCTATGTCAAGGTGGAATTTCCTGGCGGCAACTTTCGCCTGCGCTTTGTATTCGCGCCGCCGAGCCCTGAGAGTTGTGTCGTCCCCGTCGGAAAACTCGAACTCCCTCACGCGCCAGCCCTCCTTTTTCAAATCATACAGGATTTCCAACTGCCAGGCGCACCCTTCAAGATAAACGACAAAACGCGCCTTGTCGTCATCATTGCCGGCCGGAAGCACCACCAGCGCATCGCCGGCTTCGCTTGTGACAGGCAGGGACTGGAAATAGGACAGCAGGTCCGGTCCGGCCGAATCCGGCGCACACCGTGATGAGGCGAACAGAGCATTGACGGATTCGTAAAGGTACTCGTCCGTCGACGGGAAGAAGACTTTGATCGAGTCTTTCGTCAGCCACCCCTTGAGCGCCCCTTTGCCCAGATAGCCGCGTCCGGCCAGGGCCAGCATGGTATCGGTCTGGTAGACCTCCAGTCGAAACGATGTCGGCTTGCCGTGCCGTCTGACCCGGGCGTCGAACAGATAGGCGGCTGCTTTTACTTTTTCGCGCGGCCTGGCTCCCGGCCTCTCTTCGTCTGCCGGCGGCGCGTAGGTGCCGCCGCAACCGACAAGGGCACCCAGCAAAAGCACCAGAAGCGCGGCAGCGCGACGCGCCATCCTAAAAGCCCCGGAGCAGTTGCACTATGAAGACGACGATCGGTCCTATGATTATCCAGAGGACACCGAATATCAGCAGCATGAGCAGCAAAAACGGCGCGACTCGATCGATGGTGTCCA
>CBFCYQ010000096.1:0-9860 GCA_965602205.1 uncultured bacterium
ATCAGGTCCTGTGTTTCGAGGGCCACCACCTGCGTGGGAACACTCGGCGGGTAAGAGATATACAGATTTCCCAGAAGACCGCGGCCCGGACTTATCAACGGGTCCGTCGAAAAAGGAATGCAGTATATCGTCAGGTATTCATCGTTAAGCGTCCAACCTTTGACCGAGACAGTCTCGGCCCGGCCCCCTACGAACGAGAAGGAATCTATCGCCACGTCCGGCGAGCTGCCCGCCAGGGTGATTTCAATACCACCCAGGTCTTCGTCGTTGAGAAAGTAAACCGGAACAACAGCCCCCCCGGCGGTAAAGACTACCACCGAATCCAGCACCACCGAATCGGGCTGGTTGGGATCAGCTGACTGCGTTCTGCCGGTAACAGCCGCCAGTATCAGGACCGCGGCTATCAGCATGAGTATTCTAAACCTTATGCGCATTTCTCCAACCTCTTTAGTGTTTGCTTAAGAGCAAAAATGATGCTAACAGTTCGTTAAAGGTAGAATCAAATGCAGTATCTCTTTAACCTTTGAGGCCGCAGCGTAAGTACATGGCAGTACTGTTATTCCAGTGGTGGCAATATAACATCCCGGGCGGATTTTAGCAACCTTTTTTTTGGCTGTCGGGGCGGTGTGCAAATCCCTTCCCATATTACGCTGCTGCCGATACTTCTTCAATACTATCTTTGTCTCGATTCCACTCGCCATTTAGTCTTAGGATTGAAGCAGACGTGCCGATACTTGGACTATGAATCAAGGCAAAAAACACCGTGTGCCGGCCAGGTGCGGTTATATCAGCGTTTGCTTCCTGGCCGAGGAATTGAAATGTTTCGGTTATAAGACCGACTGCCCTCTCTACCAGAAGTCCAACGATGAGTACTACAGTGAAGCCCGTTTCAACGAAGCCATGGATCGTCTCATTGATAAGACCCGCGTGAAGCACCAAAAAGCGGCAAAATAGCTCCTGGCGAGCGAACAGCCTACGATTCAAGAAAAAACTTCCAGAAACGACGGAATATGCTTCCGGATTTGCCTGGGTGGGACTCGTATCAGAGAGCCCGGTCGCACTGCTAATCCGCTGTCAGTCATGTAATTATGGGGCTACGGTTCTCATTGGCATGACCTCTGCTTATCGAAAAGCGGAGAATAGTATGATTAAAGGACTCTATACATCCGCCTCAGGGATGCTTCCGCATCTGAAAAGAGAAGAAATAACGGCGAATAACATCGCCAATGCCGGTACTCCCGGGTTCAAAAAGGATCGCCTGTTCACCAGGGAGTTGAACCGGGCCCAGATCAAAATCACCCGACGCAAGTCCGACTGGCAGAAACCGATGGTCAACAAAGTCTTCACCGATTTTGGGCCGGGCATTTTCGACAAAACGAATAACCCGCTTCACCTGGCCATCGACGGCGACGGGTTTTTCACTCTGTTGCTTGAAGATGGCGGCACGGCCCTGACCCGGTCAGGTTCCTTCGTGGTCAATAGCGACGGTTACCTGGCGGTTCCCGGAGGAGCCCTGGTCATGGGTGAGGGCGGACCGGTCGAGGTCGGCAGCGGCAAGATTGCCATCAGCGCCTCCGGGGAAGTAGAGGTAAACGGCGCGACCACCGCCCGAATCGTGCCCGTGACCGTCGAAGATTATGACCTGCTGACCAAGATCGGCAGCTCTCTCTTTGAAGTGCCGGACGGCGTGGATTTGATTCCAGTGACCAAGTCTTTTGTCCAGCAGGGATATCTCGAGGCCTCCAACGTCGATATCGTCCGGGAAATGATAGACATGATTATCGCGTACCGGGCCTACGAGTCTAACGCCCGGGCGGTACAGTCTCAGGATCAATCGCTGGACAATCTCTTTCGTCGGGTCGGCGGTCAAGGATAGGCAAGAAGACTAAGGATATAGGAGGACAAGATGATTAAAGCGATGCGCACGGCCGCTTCGGGTATGATCGCCCAGCAGATGAACGTCGACAACATCGCGAACAATCTGGCCAACGTGAATACCACCGGTTTCAAGAAAAGCAAGGTGGAGTTTCAGGATGTGCTGTATCAGAACTACCGTCGCGCCGGCAGCGCCTCCGCGGTCGGGACGCGGACACCCACCGAACTGGCTATTGGCTATGGCACCAAGGCCGTGTCAACGGTGCGCAGTTTCTCGGTCGGCAGTCTCAACCTGACGGGCAACCCCCTCGATCTATCGATATCGGGCGACGGGTTTTTCCAGGTGCAGTATCCCGACGGCACTACCGTCTACACGCGCGATGGCGCTTTCAAACTGTCTGCGGACGGACAGGTCGTAACCTCCGACGGCTACTTCCTTCTTCCGGAACTCACGATTCCCGAAGACGCCGTCGGTATTGCGGTTGGCCGTGACGGTGTGGTGGAGGTTCTCCAGGTGGGTCAGGATGAGCCGGTGGAAGTGGGACAGATCGAACTGGCCCGCTTTGTCAACCCGGCCGGTCTATCGGCTCTCGGACGCAACCTGTTTGCGCTGACCAACGCCTCGGGCGATCCCATCACCGATATTCCCACCCAGAGCGGGCTGGGGCAGGTCGACCAGGGAACCCTCGAGATGTCCAATGTCAAGGTCGTTGATGAGATGGTCAATATGATTGTGGCCCAGCGCGCCTACGAGATGAACTCGAAGGCCATCCAGACTGCCGACGACATGACCGGCATTGTCAATAACCTCAAGAGATAGTACGATGACTAAATTTCTGGAAATCACGATAGCCTTGATGTGCATCGGCCTACTATGGTCCGGCACGGCGGCGGCATTATCCCCGGGTGATGCCATTGTCAAGAAGATGTTTGCCATGTATGAGCTGGACCCCGAGTGGTACGAGATTGAATTGCTGAACCACCCCTTTCGCACGGCCGAGGTGGATGTCGGAGTAATCACCCTGCGCCCCCTGTCTCAGAAAGAACCACTGGGGCTCTTTTCGGTCATGGTAACGATTACCGATAACGGCGAGGCGGTCGAGCATGGCCAGGTGCGTATGAAAATCCGGCGCTATGCCGACGTCCTGACGGCCGGCGACCGTTTCCGGCGTCACGATGTCATCGACGCCGAAGGCGTCGTCCTCAAGAGAATGGACGTGACTTCCCTGATAGATAAGCCTCTGACAGCTCTCGACCAACTGACCGGCAAGAGAGCCAAAAGAAACATCAACAGGGGGGCGATTCTTACAACCGCCGCAATGGAAGCGGTACCCGATATCGAGAAGGGTCGGGAAGTGCGAATAGTATACGCCGACGGCCTGTGCCAGGTCTTGACCACGGGCGTGGTCATGCAGACGGGCATGGCCGGCGACTACATAAAAGTGAAAAATAAAACCTCAGGGAAAATAATCGTTGCGCGCGTGATCGACGACACCGCGGTGGCCGTCGATCCTTAAGCCAACAACTACAGCGAGAGGTTAATATGAACTATCGGAAAGTTCTCTTAATACTCCTGGTCTTGCTTTTATTGCCGTTCACTCTGAAAGTCAGGGGGAGCGATTTCGGCCAGAACCAGTCGCTTTTTACGGACATCAAAGCGCACGAGGTGGGCGACATTTTAACGGTTCTCATCTACGAGCAGAGCCGCGCCTCCAACCAGGTCGAGACCAAGACCGAAAAATCGACCAAGGCTAAGACCAGTGGAGGCCCCGGGCTGGGTACCCTGGATTTCATCCCCATGTTCGGAGCCGAGGCCGCCAATCAGTCCACCTTTGACGGCAAGGGGGAGAAGATTCGTAACGGAACCCTCCGGGCCAAGATGTCCGTGACGGTTATCGAGGTCAAGGCGAATGGTGACCTGATTATCGAAGGTTCCCGCACCATCGGTCTGTCCGGTGAAAAAGAGACCCTGTACCTGACCGGCGTGGTCCGCCAACGGGACATCTCCCAGGGCAACACCATCGATTCGTACCTGATTGCCGACGCGGAGATCTACTACAACGGCAAGGGCGTAGCGACCACCGCCTCCCGACCGGGCTTTTTTACCCGCCTGCTGAACTGGATTTTTTAGGAGGCCGGCATGTTGACGACTTTATCGCAGAGGTTAGCTACCCCGACCGGCCTGGCGCTGCTTGTTTCCCTGCTCCTGGTTTGGTATTGTCCCTCGCAGGCGGCCAAGGTGCGTGTCAAGGACATCGCTTCGTTCCAGAACAAAACCTCGAAAGACCTCATCGGCTACGGCCTGGTGATCGGTCTGGACGGTACCGGTGACGGAAACGGCACCCAGTTCACCACCCAGTCCCTGGTAAATATGATGGAGCGAATGGGACTCACCGTTGATGTCACCAAGGTCAAGGTAAAAAATGTTGCGGCCGTCATGATAACGGCCAAAATCACCAGCCAGATGGCTTCCGGGACGGCCTTCGACGTCACCGTATCTTCGGTCGGTGACGCCTCGTCCCTCCAGGGGGGAACCCTGCTGATGACGCCGCTGGCCGATGCCGAGGGCAATGTCTGGGCTGTCGCCCAGGGGCCCGTATCCATCGGCGGCTTTAATGTTCAGGTGGACGATGGCAACAAGATTGTCAATAATTATACCCTGGTCGGGCGGGTGCCCAACGGCGGCAAGATTACGCGGGCAATCGAAGCGCCGGGTGGCAGCGAGCGCGAGGTATACCTGTCCCTGCACAATCCCGATTACACGACGTCGCACCGAATAGCGGAAAGAATCAATATAAAGTACGGTCTGACGGCTTATCCCGTCGACGGCGGGACGGTCAGGGTACTGGTGCCGGACTCACTGACGCACCCCACTCTGCGGATGCGGTTTCTGTCCGACATCGGCCATCTCAGGGTCGTGCCGGACAACACCGCCCGGGTGATAATAAATGAAAAGACCGGCACGATTGTGGCCGGCCAGCACGTGACTATCGAGCCGGTCGCGGTCGCGCACGGCACGATAACGGTAAACATCCAATCAATGCCGGTCATCTCGCAGCCCGAGCCGTTCAGCGCCGGTGAGACAGTGATCTCGCAGGAATCGCGCATAAATGTCCGGGACGAAAAAGCGCGGGTGGTGCACCTTCAGGAATCGGTGTACCTCTCCGACGTTGCCACCGCCCTGAACAGGATCGGCGCCACGCCGAGAGACATCATTGCCATATTCCAGGCATTGAAGCAGGCCGGCGCCTTGCGCTCGGAGTTGGTGATTCTGTGATGTCAAACTCCGGTCTAAATCCTGCCCCGGCCCTTTTCCCGCAACCGGGCATCGAGCGCTTAAAGGAAGCGCGCCCGGCGACGCTTGAAGCCGAGAAGACACGGCTGAAGAAAGCCACGAAAGAATTCGAATCGTTTTTCATGTATTACCTGCTGAAGACGATGCGTGAGACCGTTCCGGAGAATTCCCTGGCGGAAACAACCGGGTTCTCCGGCGGACTGGGTAAGGACACCTTTAGCCAGATGTTCGATATGGAACTGGCTCAGCGCATTGTGCAGGGCGGCCCCGGGTCAATATCGAAATTGCTCTACAATTCCATGGAAAAACTGCTGGAAGTGCAGTATGCCCCGCCCGGGAGTGATGTCGATATCAAGTCGCTGGATGAGCCGGTGGCGCCGATTGACATCAAGAAAGAACCCGCATCGCTGAATACCCCGGCTGAAAACAACATCAAAAAGATAAGAAAGCCTGATGTCTTTCTTCCGACAGGCACTGCGCCAAAGAGAATCAGGCAGGATGGAATATTGTCACGATTTGGAGACCATATCACGCAAGCTGCCAATCTTACCTCCCTGGATCCAGCCTTGATATATTCTGTCATCAAAGTGGAGTCGAATGGCAATCCCCAGGCGGTATCGGATGCCGGAGCCAAGGGTCTTATGCAGTTGGTGGATACCACCGCCGGCGACTACGGTGTCAGACGGATTTTTGACCCCGGTGAGAATATCAGGGCTGGATCGCAATATCTGCGCAATCTGCTCGACCGTTACGGCAGTTTGAAACTGGCTTTAGCCGCTTACAATGCGGGGCCGGGCAACGTAGATAGATATGGGGGCATACCGCCATTCAGGGAAACGCAGGAATACGTCCGGAAAGTTCTGGACACACTGCAGTCAACAACTCCGGAGGCCGTGTCCGGTGGGGTTAAGGGGTTCTAAGGAATGACCGATACTATATGTACAAAATTTGAACAGAGAATATAGGATATGATTGACCACCTGATTGAAATCATAGGCAGGGAAGCCGCCGTCTTTGAGTCTTTTCTCGAGTTGCTGGAGAAGCAGCAGGAGTCGCTGGTCAAGAACGACCTGGAGGCTCTCAAGGATGTAACCAGTCTTCAACGTGAAAAACTGGTGGAGAGCCAGTTGCTCAACAAGCAGCGGGAAGAATTGGTCGAAGAAATCAAGGAAGCCAACCTGATCAGCGGCGACCTCAATATCAGCCGCCTTCTGGAACTGGTGGACCAAGACCGCGCCGATCGGCTTTCGCGGCTGAAGAACTCAATCCTGGCACTGAACGACAAAATAAATGAAGTACGCAATCAAAATGCGATGCTTCTTAACCGCTCCCGGGAGTACATCTACAAGACCATGGAAATGCTCTCCAGAATAAACCACCCGGAGAGCACCTACTCACCCACCGGCGGCCAGAGCCACGGCGAGGGCAACGTAGTTATGGACAGGAGAGTGTGATGCCGGGTCTTTTCCAGGCTTTGGAAATCGGAAAGAGAGCCTTGCTCTCGCACCAGTTCGGACTGCAGACAATCGGCCATAACATTGCCAACGTCAACACGCCCGGCTATTCGCGCCAGCGCGTCGAGATCAGTTCGACCTATCCGCTAGCGACCACGCTGGGTATCGTCGGCACCGGCGTACGCGTGCACGATATCCGGCGCATCCAGGACCTTTTCCTGGGCCGGCAGTTTCGCGAGGACAGCAAGTCGCTGGGGCAGTGGCGCTACAAAGAAAAAATCATGGATCAGGTGGAGTCCCTTATTTCCGAGCCCAACGACAACACCCTCTCCGACCTGCTCAATAAGTTCTGGGATTCGTGGGCCGACCTCTCGACGAATCCCAACTCGGTCAGCAGCCGGGTGGCCATCCTCGAACAGGCCAACCTGGTGGTGAACAGCTTTCACCAGACGGCCAAACAGTTGGACTCCCTGCGCGACTCCGTGGACAGTGATCTGGTGAATATGACGGCGGAAATCAACCGCCTTTCAAAAGAGATCGGCAACCTCAACGAGCAGATCAAAACCATGGAGTTGGGTGGCGTCAAAGCCAATGATTTGCGGGACGCCCGTGATTTCTTGGTAGACCAACTTTCGGAATACATCGATGTTAATACCATCGAGCAGAAGAACGGCGGCATGACGGTTTTCATCGGGGCAATGGCCCTGGTGGACGGACCCGACCACCTGGAGATCGCCCCCAAAGTCCTCAATCGGGACGGCAAACTGGAACACGAGTTGGTCTGGAAGGGGACCGATGTCAAGATCAAGAACCTCAACGGGCAGCTCAAAGGGTTAATCGACAGCCGCGACAAAATCATTCCCAGCTACATGGAAGAGCTGGACGTACTGGCACGGACGATAATCGAGGAAGTCAACGCCATACACCGGTCCGGTTTCGGGCTGAACGGTACCACCGGCGTGAATTTCTTTGAGACCTCACTTCTCACAGCCGCCGGCATTCGCATTAATCCGGACCTGGCGAGCGATCCGGGCCGGATCGCGGCCTCGCGCTCCGGGGAAGTGGGCGATAACAGAATTGCCCTGGCCATAAACGATCTGAAGGACAGGGCCGTTATGGTGAACGGTTCCACCACAATTAACGACTTCTACAACGGTTTTGTCGGACAGTTGGGGATGGAAGCGCGGGAAGCGCGATCGTTCACGAAGAACTACGAGCTTTTGCTCAACCAGACGGAGAACTCCCGGCAGGCGGTGCAGGGCGTGTCACTGGACGAGGAGATGACCAATATGGTCCGCTGCCAGCACGCCTACGACGCGGCCGCCAGGGTTATCACGACGATCGACCAGGCCCTGGATACCGTGATTTCGAAGCTGGGCATTGTAGGTCGGTAAACAGACATCCTCCCGGTAAGGGAGATACAAAACCACGGAGGGTTTGGTGCTTATTCTAACAAGGAAGTTGGGTGAGTCAATCACCATCGGCGACGACATCAAGATATCGGTACTGGGCGTCCACGGACGCCAGGTCCGGCTCGGCATCGAAGCGCCGATGAACGTGGTGGTTCACCGCGAGGAAGTTTATGTCAGGATTCAACAGGAGAATCGAAAAGCCTCGAAGTCGGTAAAAAAGGACCTGTTCGGTGTGGTCAGCATGATCAAGGACAAGATCAGAGGCAAGGACCCGGAAGCAGACCAGTCGGCCGAGATTGACTACAAGGACTATCCTTCCCGGGACAGGAAACCTCGCCGGCCGCGCAGCCCCGGCAAACGGCCTTAAACACTGTTACGGGACAAAAAGGAACTGATTATGCGGATTACTAACAGCATGATCACCAACCTGGTGACCTTTAATATGCAGCGCTCCCTGGCGCGCTTCATGGATATGCAGACGCAGATGTCGTCCGGCAGGCGCATCAACCGGCCGTCGGACGACCCCCTGGGAATCCTGCGCGACCTGGACTATCGAGCGGAACTGGCCAAGAACGAACAGTACCGGGAAAACATCGGCCAGGCTCAGAACTGGATGAACTCTTACGACAGTATTGTGGCTAATCTGACCAGCCTGATGAGCGAGGCCAAAGAGGTCACCGTCTCAATGTCCAACAGTACCTATGATAGCATCGCCAGGATGGCCGCCGCCAACGAGGTGCGCTCCATCTTCGACCAACTCATGCAGCTCTCGCGCAGTGAACTCGAAGGTAAACAGATGTTCTCGGGATACCGCACCGACCAGCTTTCCCTGTCGGGTTCGAGCAACGGTGTGGTCTACCGTGGCGACTACGGTATAATCGAATTTCAGATCGAACCGGCGTCAAATATGGCGATAAACATTATCGGCGCCGATCTTTTTCTGGGCCAGCTCGGCATTCTCGGCGAAGAGGCCGACCTGGACGTCGGCGTGACCTCGACCACGCTCCTGTCCGACCTGCTTGGCGGCCAGGGTGTCGGTGTGCCACCCGGGACAATCAGAATCACTGACGAAAACCTGGGCGAATCGGTCGACATCGACCTCAGTGGGGCCGTAACGGTTGACGATGTTATCACGACCATCAATAATGCCCTCAGCGCCCACGTGCCGCCGCTGGACAATCTGACCGTAGGCATCAGCGAGCAGGGCAACGCCCTTTTTCTTGACAGCACCGAAAACGGTTTGATATCCGACGTGACGGCCCTGGATAATCTGAATGGCGGTAGCGGCGTCGATTTGGCCGCGGGCACTTTTGTTCTGACCGACGACGCCGGTTTTGTGCTCGAGATCGATCTGACGGGGTCAAGCACGGTTGGCGATGTAATCAATAAATTCAATGCCACGGTTGCCGCCGCTCCCGGTATCGACAACGTGACCATGCAGTTGAATGCGGCCGGCACCGGATTGGAGATAGTCGATACCAACGCCGCGCCGCTCGGTTTGAGAGTGGTCGATATCAGCGAGAAGTCGCATACCGCCGAATCCCTGGGGATTGTGGGCAGGATCGACCCGTCACTTGCCGGCCGCGACCTTAACCCCGTGACGAGCTTTAGCATCGAGGAAGTCGCTGGCACCACTGCCGCCGATCTGGGAATTCTCGCCCGCTTCAACGGCGATTATGCGGGTTCTGACCTGGACCCGGCCCTCGTCGCCACGGCCTTGATATCGGATTTGAACAACGGCTACGGCTTTGACCTCGGGGGCATCTCCCTCAAACAGGGCGACATCCAGCGCACTATTGACCTCTCCGATGCGTCTATTGTCAC
>CBFCYQ010000097.1:0-9857 GCA_965602205.1 uncultured bacterium
CAAAGACCGCCCCAGTCCATTTACCCGCAGCGCGAGTTCCGAAAAGCCGGCCGGAATCGCCGACCTGTCCGTAAATCGCGCGAGATGTGACACTTGTGGGCCTGAAAAGCCGGACAAATTTGGAATGAATAAATGTTGATAAATCCGACATATTTTCTATCTTTATGGGTCTGAAGCAAGGTTTGCTCAGATATCACCCTCAACTTATCATAAGCCGGGAGTCATATATGGGACATATGGTCGGCAAGGACATTTACCGTAAGCTCGGCAAGAAGATCGACGGTCTGACAATGCGAGCACCCTGGAATGACACATTCTACCAGGTTTTGAAAGAGCTGTACTCATCTGAAGAAGCGGAGCTTATCGTCAGGATGCCCTACGGGATGGCCAGTCTGGACGAGATTGAGAAAGTCACCGGGTACGAGCGCGCCAGGCTGGAGAAGATGCTCGAAAGCCTGTGCTCAAGGGGTCTTGTCATGGATGTCTGGATGATGGGCGGCTATCGCTACATGATTTCGCCGATGGTGATAGGCATATTTGAATTCACCATGATGAGGACAGGCAATGATTTGAATTCCAAAGAGTGGGCCAGGCTCTTTCACGAGTATCTGCAGGACGAGGATACGTTTTACTCGGCCAATTTCGGCAACAAGCAAAGGATCTCCCCGTTGAGAGCCCTGCCATACGAGGAGACTATTGACGAATCGGAGTACGTGGAAGTGCTGGATTACGAGAAAGCCGCCAGCATTGTCGAGGCGACCGATAAGTTTGCCATTGGCATCTGTTCCTGCCGACATGAGAAAATGCATCTCGGCACGAAACAATGTGATGTTCCTCTTCGGACCTGCTCGACATTTGGGGGGGCGTTTGATTACATGGTAAGACGAGGTTTCGCCGATCCCGTGTCAAAAACAGAGATGCTCGAGAACCTGGCGCGGTCCAGGGAGTTGGGCCTGGTGCTCTGCGCGGACAATATCAAGAAGCACGTCTCTTTTATCTGCCATTGTTGCGGCTGCTGCTGCAATATCCTGCTCGGGATAAGCCGGTTCGGTTATCCGAACGTCGTGGTCACATCAACTTTCATAGCCAGTCACAACGAGGAGGACTGCACGGAGTGCGGCAATTGTGTCGAAGCCTGTCCGATAAATGCCATCGAGTTGGTGCCCGGTGGCAGCCTGCATATTGACACCTCCATCTGCATGGGTTGCGGTGTCTGCGCTTTGAAATGTACGACCGAATCCGTCAGGCTCGTCAAGCGCGAACAACGGGTGCTTCATCCGGAAACCACATTCGAGAGGGTTCTCCTGCAGTGCCTGGAAAGAGGCACCCTGCAAAACCTGATCTTCTCCAACCCTCAGAGCATCACGGATAAATTCATGCGCGGCCTGGTCGGGGGATTTCTCAGATTGCCGCCGGTCAAGAAGGCCCTCATGAGCGATTCGCTCAGGTCTTCGTTTCTGGGGACCATGACAAAACGGGCGTAAGGCAAAGGCAGACCGGGCGGCTCGACCCGTCGATTCTCACCCTTGCACCCGCAGAACCGCTACTGTTGGCCGAGACGTTCCTTCATCCAAGTAAGCACTTTGGCCGGTCCCTTGAGTTGGTTGCTCCAGTCAGGGTCCGGATTGCGGAAATAGACGTCGTAACGAAGTGTTACGATATCCTCGATGTTGTCGAATTCGGCTTCCGCACCAAACATCTTTTTGAAGAAGATGGGATAATTATACTGCTCCGACAACTCTGTCATGGCATCTTTATCCAGCGCGTGCATGGCCGCTCCCACCAGGGCGGTTTGGTGCAGGAAAATCCGCTTGTTAACATCTTCCCGGCACATCTGAGCGAGAACGGAGTCACGGTACAAAACTTTGAAGCTCTCGCCCCAGTTGCGCAGGATTTTGTGTTCCGGACGAACTGCCAGCAGACCGGCGTTGAAATACGCCCGGATCGTCTGGCGGTCGGCGGGTGTCACCATGGAGAATAAGGAATCGGCGTTGAGCACGAGCTTGTCGTAGATACGGCTCCAGAAGGCATCGGGGGGTTCGGCACAAAGTGAACCCGAGCGATTGTGCATCACCGGACGGTAGGCGAAACCGATGCCCTCGCCAAGCGCGAAGGCCCCCGGTTCCTGCAAGACAATCGTGTCCTCGTCCATCCAGACTAAAACGGTGGCTCTTCCGTCGGCCGCGGCTTCGGCCCGGCCGGCGGCAAAGGTCTTACCGGCGTAATAGAACCACCCGGCGTCGGGCGGTATGCTGCTCGCCTTGATATCCACACCCAGTTGGCGCAACTGCTTCATCACTTCGCTGTCGGTGGCGGCCAGAGCCTCGGGCACATACACCCAGACAGGGGCGTTTTGGTACTTGCCGGCAAACTCACGGATACTTTCCGTCAGGAAGCGGACATGGAGCAGTTCTTCATCACTTTCGGCGTAGGCGGCAAAAACGATTGTGGTATCCCGGTCGGTCTGCGGTGAATTGTCTCCGCTTGATAGATGACTCATCGAACGATCTCCTTCCGCTTGCCCGGAGGCGTTAGCGACAAATAACGCTGGTATCATGGCAAGACATATGAAAATAACTGTGCGCATACGAGCTCCTGTTTCATCTCAATCGGCCGGCTTGCCCTTAAGCTGTATCCCTACTCCCGAGCAGTTCGACCATATTTATTCTGCATTCTTTCTGCTTTTAAAGTACTCTTCCCATCTTGAACAAATCCCGGATTTACCTAAACAGGATTCCTCTGGACAAATGCATCATGCCTTCCGGCTTTTCTTGTGTCGTTTCAGCCGAACTGTCCGGCGGTTACACTGTTTCCCCTGAGGGCTCTGGTTGGTCGTCCGGCCCTGCCAGTTCCGCCAGGAAAGTGTCCTCGGCGGCGTAGCCAAATGACTTCGGATCGATTTTCTCTGGCGGGTGGGCACGTTCCCAGGCGACCGCGCGGCGCATCGCCTCAACGTCATCCACCGCTTCGCGGTAGCCCAACTCTTGTCGTACCCGAGAGGTGTCGGCCGTCAGGTGCTGGGCCGGGTCAATGCCATGGGCCAGGTGGGCCGGCAGGCGGTTGTCGGGCACAGCCAGAACTTTTCCATTCCAGCCGGCCGCGTGGCCAATAACCCGGACCCAGGCCGATTCAGTGCACGTCTTGCTCTCACCGACGTTGTAAATGCGGCCGGCAGCCCTTTCGTCCGTCACCGCCAGAGCGATGGCAGCGGCGACATTCTCAACATAGCCCTTCGTCCAGCGCCAGGCCGCCATGGTTTCGGCCAGCAGAATAACCGGGCGGTGGTCATCCATTCGTTTCAGGTAGGGGAACAGGCGGTGGTGAGCGTGATCGCCCGGACCGTACACCATGGGCAGACGCAGCACCGTCCCGGGCAGGTGTGGATCTCTCATAAAGACCTTCTCCACGAGGATTTTCTCATAGTCGTATAACGGATTTTCGGGTCCCTCCACCTGGTCGCGATAGGGGTAGAGCCTGGTTCGCAGAGGCGCGTCCTCGGTCAGGGGAACAGTCTGTATCGGACCGGACTCGATCCCAACAAGTCTGCCATAGGCGCGATAGACATCCTGACTGCTAATGACAATCGCACGTTGGGCAATGCCTTTAAACAAAGTCATGACATCCCGGGCATCCTGCTCCGCGCCGGCTATCATATCCACGACTATGTCAGGGCAAAAACGCTTGAGTTCATCTGCACAGGTCATCAGCCGCTTGCGATCGCCGTGAAAATGCTGAACGCCGTCAGGCAGATCAGCCTCGGATTCACCCCGGTGAAAAACGGCTAGTTCGTGGCCCAGTTGGGCAAGCCGCCTAACTACGAACGGGCCGGAAAACCTGGTTCCGCCGATAATCAGTATTCGCATATCTAATCTTTTCCTTTCCATCGCTGACGAATGTCGAGAAAGCCGTGCGAGCAGGTATGTCTCTCGTCAATCATCTGATTGTTCTCCGGCGGCGTCGGCGTTTTTGGCGGAAAAGTCAGGCAAGGCAGTACCAATATAGTCTGCCGGGCTCACAGGTCAAGTCGAATAACCAGCCTACAAATCTCGCCAGCAATCCGGGACCAGGCGTCGAAAATCTGTCCGGGAAACGGTTTTTTTTGAACAGTAAGTGAAGGCTGCACCGGCTGTTAGGTCGTAGCGGAGCGACGCTCAATCCGGCCGGAATCCGGTGAGGCAATGTAAGTTGTTATCCTGTTGTGTCTTACCCTTGGCATTAACCGGCCCAGGAATCGGCAACGCGGGCAGGGAGCCCTTGATCGACGAATCCTGCCGCTTACAGGATTCTGGCTTTGCTTGTGCTTTTTTTCACAATATGTGACATTGCCGTGACAATGAAGACCCTTGTTCCCGTATATTTGGCGCAACATGAATGACATAATTATTGGGAGCTAGAGATTCAGATCATGGAATTCGGTGTAATCGGCACGTCAATTTGGCAACAGAATTTGCCCCTGCTCGAGCGCCTGACACTGCGGCGAGAGGACAGAGATCAGACTTTACTGAAGCTCAAGCAGGCCATCGGTGTGGAAGAGTTGATTTACCTGTCCACATGTAACCGGGTTGAGTTGATGTATGTGGCTAAGCCGGGGGAAACGCGTGACCGCGTTCTGCACGGGTTGATCGATTTTTTCTTTAGCTCGCAAAGAGATATCGACTTTTTCCCGAACGACTTTTACCATCTTACCGGCAAAGAGGCCATCACCCACCTTTTCAGAACCGCATCCTCCCTCGAATCGCTGGTCATAGGCGAGACACAGATTACGGGTCAGCTAAAACAGGCCTACCAGGATGCTGTCGCTGTCGACCTGGCCGGGCCGGTTCTCACCAGGCTCGCAGAGGAAGCCCTGGTAGTCGCTCGGAAGGTAAAGCGTGAGACAGACCTGGGTCGCGGTTCGTGTTCGATGGCCGCCCTGGCCTATGAAGCTCTGACCGACTCTCTCGGCCGCAGGGATAACCCGGTCATCGCCCTTGTGGGAGCCGGTCCGATGACGGCTAAGATGGCCAAGTATATTCGGGGCTCTCGGAGTGCGAAACTGCTCTTCGTAAACCGGACCATCGAGAAAGCCGAACTTCTGGCCCGTGATTTTGGCGGTGAAGCCATCTCTCTGGAGGAATTCCTGGCCAGTCCGCCGGCGGTGGATGCAATTGTGTCGGCTACGGCTGCCACAGAGAGAGTCTTCGATGAAAATTATACAAAAAAGCTCCCGGTTGATTCGAAACCCATCGTCTGCGTCGATCTGGCTGTTCCCCGCGACTTCTCGGCGGCCTTTGAAAACAACCCGCGCGTGACGTTCATGGATATTGCGGCGTTGAAATCCCGCAACCAGGACAGTCTCCGGAAGAAGTTTGTCGAAGCCGGCAAGGCCGACGACATCGTCCGCCAGGCGGTCAACAACTTCTTGTCGGGACGGATACAGCTGTCGCTCAAACCGATTTTTCACGAAAGCTATCGCGAAGCGGTGGAGCTGGCACACAAGGCGCTGGACGATCTGTTCGAGAAGAAAGTCACGGCGCTGGGTGACGACGACCGTGAAGCGGTGCGCCGCCTGGTTACAAAACTGATCGGTCATTCATCTTTCCAGCCGGTAAAACTGTTGTCGGATCATCTGGTTGAAGTCCGCACAGCGTTGCCTCTCAGTGAGTCTATCCCCGACCAGAAAAAGGCGGTATGAGCGGGCGGCCAATTATCATCGGCTCACGCGGTTCGGACCTGGCCCTGTACCAGGCCCGGTATATCCAGTCCAGGCTCGGCGAACTTGGCGTCGATAAGGTCGAGATCAAGGTAATTGCGACGTCCGGCGACCGCATAGACAATCTCTCGTTTGACAAAATGGAAGGTAAGGGTTTTTTCACCAAAGAGTTGGAAGAAGCCCTGCTGGCTGGCCAAATCGACCTGGCTGTCCATTCGTTGAAGGACCTGATGACGACTCAGCCTGAGGGACTCAAGCTCGGCGCCGTCGGCTATCGGGCGGACAGACGCGAGATGCTTCTGATTCGGCGCGAAGCAGCAACCGGCGGGGGGCTTCTACCGGTCCGACCGGGCGCGAAGATCGGTACCAGCTCGGCGCGCCGGGCCTGCCAGATAGCCTGCCACAACCGCGAGTTGACGATAGATGGACTTCGCGGGAATGTACCGACGCGAATTCGTAAGCTGCGCGAAGAGCAGTATGATGCCATCCTTATTGCAGCTGCCGGGGTCACCAGGCTGGAGTTAGACATTTCCGACCTGGAAGTGGTATTACTTGAACCCGAGGTTTTCCTGCCGGCGCCGGCTCAGGGAATCCTGGGAATGCAGATTCGAGATGACGATGATCATGTAGAAGAAGCAGTATCCGGCCTGGACGATCCTCAGGCGCGTACCGAGGCCGCACTGGAGCGCGGCCTTCTGGCCCGGTTCGACGCCGGCTGCTCCCTGCCGCTGGGCGTCTATTCCGAGGTGCACGGCGACCAGCTGCGCCTGAACGCGGTCCTTGGCTTCGGGCAGGATTCACGCTGGGTCGGCCTGAGCAAGGCCGACGCGCAGGGCACCGATATCGATTCAATCATAGACCGCGTCTATGACAAGTTGACCAAAGGGGTTCCGCATTGCGCTTAGGCGTTACCAGAGCGGCTGACCAGTTGGGGCAGTTGCGCGCGCTGGCGGGTTCCCGCGGCGTCGACATTGTGCCCCTCCCGGTGACAGAGTGTGTCGCTGTAGACTTCGACTGGCCTGACGGCCTCGCCGTCGAGGCAATCGACTGGCTCGCATTTACGAGCCGGCATGGTGCCGATGCTTTCTTTAAAAGACTTTTGTCGATGGGACTACAAATTGACAGTCGCACTCGGCTGGCGGCTGTGGGACAACGCACCGCCGAAGCCGTCCTGCAATATGTCAAATCCGTCGATTTTCTGCCCGGCCAGGCCTACGGACATGCTTTGTTCAAGGAACTGCTGGCCTCCCTGCCAAACGAAGCCGGCATCGTCGTCTATCCCCGTGCCAGACAGATCGCTTTCGATCCGGCCGGGCTTTTCAGCGATTCGCAGGTGCCGTACTATCCAATTGAATGTTACGAAACCATTCCACGGAAGGTAGCCCCGGCTTTGGTAGAAGAGCTATCAAAAGACGATTGGATACTGTTCACAGCACCCTCGGCGATTGATGCTTACCGGGGACAGTTCGGTAAACCGGTCGCCAGACCGATAGCCATCGGCCGCACTACGGCGGCCCGTATGGATGAACTCGGCTGGTCCGGCTTCATAACGATGGAACATCCCGAGATAAATAGTGTTTTGGAGTATTTACCATGCGACTAAACCACCGTCCCCGTCGACTGCGCCGCAACCGCCTCATCCGGGAGCTTGTCTCGGAGCACGGCTTCGATGTCAGGCACCTGATCCAGCCTTATTTCGTGACGGACGGTTCCGCAGTCCATGAAGAGATCAAAGGTTTGCCGGGCATATATCGTGAATCCGTCGATCGACTGACCCGGACGCTGGCCGAGGACAGGGCGCTGGGAATCGATAAAGTGATGCTGTTTGGCGTCACGGAGCGCAAGGACACCGAGGCCGCCACTTCCCGGGATGAAGAAAACCCGGTGGTGAGGGCCGTTGGAGAGTTGAAGCAGAAATTCGGAGAAGATATGTTCGTGTCTGCCGACGTATGCCTGTGTGCGTATACCGACACCGGTCACTGCGGCGTGACGGTCGATGGTGAAATCGACAACGACCGCTCGGTGGCGGTACTCACCGACATGGCCCTGGCTCTGTCTCGCGCGGGGTGCGACTGTGTGGCGCCCTCGGATATGATGGATGGGCGTGTCGGCGCCATCCGGCAGGCTTTGGAAACCGAGGGCCTGGTCAATACGATCATCATGGCCTACACGGCCAAGTACGCTTCGGCCTACTACGGCCCGTTTCGTGAGGCCGCCAAGTCGGCCCCGGGGAAAGGGGATCGGAAGGGCTACCAGATGGATTACCGTAACCGCACGGAAGCCCTCCGGGAGTTGCTTCTCGATGAAGAAGAAGGCGCCGACATTGTCATGGTCAAGCCGGCGCTGGCGTATCTTGATGTTATTTCGGATTTCAAGCGGCACAGTCGCTTGCCGGTGGCCGCCTACAATGTATCGGGCGAATATGCCGCCGTGAAACTGTCAGCCCAGGCCGGACTGGTGGATGAAGGCGCGATGGTTTGTGAAAACCTTTCGGCCATAACCCGGGCCGGGGCTTCGATAATTCTGACGTATCATTTGAGGGACATTTTGAAGAATGAGTGGCATTATGCTTAAAACCGAGAAATCCAGAGAGCTTTTTGAACAAGCACAGCAGGTGATGCCGGGGGGCGTCAACTCGCCGGTTCGGGCGTTTAAATCGGTCGGGGGAAACCCCCGCGTGATCGAGCGCGGCGAAGGGGCCTATGTGTGGGATGTCGATGGTAACCGGTATTTGGATTTCTGTTGCTCCTGGGGACCACTCATCCTGGGGCACGCCGATCCCGACGTCGTCAAGGCGGTCCGGACGCAAGTCGGTCGCGGAATGACGTTCGGGGCGACGACTGAGTTGGAATACCAGCTGGCCGATTTCATCGGCAGGAAGATAGACGCTATCGAGAGCATTCGCTTTGTTTCCTCGGGCACCGAAGCCGTCATGTCAGCCATCCGGCTGGCAAGGGGATTCACCCGGCGAGACCTGATTTTAAAATTCGAAGGCTGCTATCACGGGCATTGTGATCATCTTCTCGTCAGTGCCGGCTCGGGGCTGGCGACTTTTGGACAGCCATCATCGGCGGGTATCCCGGAAGCGGCCACGAATCACACGGCCGTGCTCCCGCTGAACGATGAGGACGCGCTGGAGCAGTTTTTTGCCGAACACGGCGACCGGCTGGCCGCCGCTATCATCGAGGGAATTCCGGCTAACAACGGTCTGCTCATTCAGCGTCATGACTATATGAGATTGCTGCGTTCGCTGACGGAACGGTACGGCGCCCTGCTGATTCTGGACGAGGTGATCACCGGCTTCCGCCTGGGGATGTCCGGCGCCGCCGGGTACTACGGCATTACCCCCGATTTGATTACTTATGGAAAGATTATCGGTGGCGGCATGCCCGTCGGAGCCTTCGGGGGACGGGCCGAGATAATGAACATGCTGTCACCCCTGGGACCGGTTTACCAGGCGGGTACGCTGTCGGGTAACCCGGTCGCGATGGCGGCTGGTCTCGCTACCCTGGAGAAACTGGCCGACGGCGATATTCATCGACAACTCGAAAGGAAAAACCGCCAGTTTGTCGCTCGTATGATGGCCCGGCTCGAGGGCAGTGCCGTCAATATTGCCGGGGTCGCATCCATCTACTGGATTGTATTCCAAAAAGAGTTGCCGCGCTCCTCCGCGGCCATCGACCCGGACGGTATTTCACACTACAACCGGGTTCACGGAAATATTCTCGATGCCGGTTTCTACTTGCCGCCGTCCGGCTATGAAGTCTGTTTCATTTCGGCCGCTCACGACGACGAAGCTCTGGAGGCGGCCGCCGAAAAGCTGGCCGACGCCATATCGAGGGAGGCGCACACGTGGACGTGACCGGGAGCAATTTCATATCAGCCTGTTACGGTCGCAACGAAGGGCGTCTTCCTGTCTGGATAATGCGGCAGGCCGGCAGGTATCTGCCGGAATACCGGGCCGTGCGGGAGCGGGCCACGTTCCAGGAGCTTTGCCGCTCGCCGGAACTCATTGCGGAGGTCGTGCGCCAGCCGATCGAGAGGTTCGGGTTCGACGCCGCCATTCTTTTCTCCGACATCCTGACAGTGCTGGAGCCGATGGGTGTTGAGGTAACCTTTCCGTCCGGGGGACCCCAAATCAAGAACCCGATAAAATCCCCGGACG
>CBFCYQ010000098.1:0-9852 GCA_965602205.1 uncultured bacterium
CGGAGCTTGGCTTCCTTGACCACGGTTTCCGAGATAAAGGAAAACCCGGCGTAGATGGTGAAGGCGCCCATGAGCGCCACCACCAGCGTGTAGCCCATCAACTGTGCCGTACGAAACGTAATTTTCACGGTCAGATTCCGCTTAGTGTCATCGATTCTGCCACACTCTTATTTCCTCTGCACCAGGCAGCTCCAGATAGTTTCCTCAAGCAGTTCTTGAGCCGTTCGGGCTTCCGGCGACGGCGGGGCTTTTTCTTCGGTTCCCTCGCCGGGGCCGCGCTGTAAATAGAGCTGGTACTGGTAAGCTATCTCGTCTTTGCCGAATTCAATGGGTACGCTGATATAGTCATAGAGATCCTTGCTGAACGGTTTGAGGTCGTCGACCCGGCCGAGGTGAGCCAGAATAGTATCGTTGAGCAATGTCAACAGGTACGATATTTCGTCGGCGGTGTAACCGGCCTGGAAACGGCTGAGCCCGGATATTTCGAAATAGTTGAGAAGCAGCATCTTGTTGCCGGCATCGATTGAGGTCAGCAGAAGACGGTAGAGAAGCCTGGTTAACCAGGCCAGTTCGGTTCTGTCCAGTTGCTGAATCCGCGGGTACAGACGCCCGACGCGGGAAACACTTGTCTGCTCGACCAGCGCGTAGACAATCTTATCCTCGGAGTTCGACAGGGCCGTGTATATGCGGAGGTTGGGCCGGGCGGTGTCTCGTTTCAGCGTCGCCAGGTTACGCGTATCCCAGGCAAAGGGTTCACTTTTGAGCCGTTCGACCAGAAAGGGCAGCCGTCGTTCTATCAGATGCCGGGTGTCCGGCGACCAATCCAGCAGTTCGCAACTGTGGCTGTTATGAACGGTGAGTTGGAGATCGATACAGGAGTACATCCACGGTTTTTCGAAAGGCGGGTTCTTGGTGAGATGGCCCCAGATATTCATGCCCCAGAGGCCCAGGCCGCACATGAGGCGCGGCATCATCACGGGTTTGCGGGTCTTGCCGTAGTAGTAGCGGGTGGCGAGATTGTACATCTTCAGATGTGACGTGGCTCCCCGGGAAGAGGCGATTACGGTTTCGGCGGGAGCCAGTCTTTCGTGGTGCGTGAGGATCTGCCTGAAAAAGCTGATAACATCGCGGATGTGAATGTAGGGGACCGCCGACTGCCCGGCACCCGCCATGACGTTGGCTTTCCATGACTCTCCGAGCCATGTTTTGAGAAAGACGTACAGGGGCGGGTATTCGCACCAATCGCTGTAGACGGCTCCCAACCGGACGATGCAAGCTGGGATTTTATCGGCGTATTGGCGAATCATGTCCTCGCCCAGACTCTTGCTTTTGGCGTAGTGAGTCGTGCCGTCGGCCGGGGACGCTTCGTTCAGGACCTCTCCCGAAGGCGGGAATTCACAGGCGGCGACAGAACTGGTGAAGACGAGCAATTTCAGGTCGAGCTCTCTGGACAGTTCAAGAATGTAGCGGGTGCCGTCGACATTGGTCCGCCAGTAGTCGGGGTGATCCTGGCCGGTGAAGTCGTAATAGGCGGCCAGGTGAATGAGGTAGTCGGCGCCGCCGGCGGTGGTGATTTCGCGAAAGGCCCTGGCGATACTGTCCAGGTGAGAGATATCGGACCGCAGCCAGGCGATGTTGGGGTGCACGGGAGCGTTGCACTCGTACTGCGACCGGCGCGCGATGGCGAAGATCCGGCATTCGTTCTTCAACTCGTCGAGCAGGGCGCGACCGACAAACCCGGAGGCCCCGGTCACGATGATTGATGGGAGTCTGTTCACCTCCGCCTCTTATTGTGCCAACGGCTTTTTGTCAATCGTCCAACAGTGCTGTATAATAACCACTTGTTTCGCTACTTTCAAGTTCCAATCGGTGAAATAATCGTGCGCGGGAAGCATCAGGGTAACGGCCGGTTTTTGTCATAAGCTACGAAGGCCAACAGGATAGCTGCCGCCATGAGGCCGTCTCCCGCCGCGGAGGCGAGGACGATCCAGGCCCTGTCGAAGAAAGCGTAATAAAGGCATAGAAAGCCGGTCGCCGTACACTTGGCAAGGATTGTCAGAAGGAGCAATCCGCGGAAGCGGTCGAGGCCGACTCCGGAGAGAATATAGGCGGTGCCCATGACGACGTGGAAAACGCCGCCCTGAACCGGGAAAAACTTCTCGGTGACAACCTCCAGACCGAAAAAGGGCAGGGCCGTCACCGGCATAAGGATCAGCCCCAGGCCAACGACATAGGAGTGGAGGCCGACCAGTATCAGCAGAGCGACAAGCCTTTTTCGAGCGTCAGAGATTATCTCCATCCATAAACCGCATCAAATCAAGATATCGTACCGTTTATATCAGGCGTGGCGAGGTGTAATTTGAGTCCACTCTCGCGATTCGCCTGTCTTGCGAAGAGGCTCTCAGCGGCGATCGGGGTTCCCTTTATCAAGGAACCCGGCCGACCGTCGTTGTTTTTGTATCATCACCATAATGTATTCTGCTGTCAACCATTTTTAGCATGGCGATTGACATTTGCGATCTGTTTGAATATCTTGTCAGCTATAAAAAAAACGACCGCCAGATGGGAGTTTGGACATCTTGACTAAGATAGCGGGTTGTATGAGGATTATCGGTCCCGTACTAGCGAGCGGGCTGTTAGTCGGCCTCTTTGCGGGCTGCGGTGACGACGGCGGGGACGCGACCGGGCCGGCTGCCGCCGCTGCGTGGGTCGGCAGGGACCTGCGGCTGGAAGGCAACCAACTCCGCTCGAGCCACTTCGTGAGCGGGCGGATGGGATGGGTCGTGGGCGTCGACGGCGTGACCCTGTTTACCTCCGATGCCGGTGCCGAGTGGCGCATGCAGAACTCCACTACGGACAATACTCTCTGGGATATAACCTTCGTTAATGACAAGGTCGGCTGGGCGGTCGGCGAGAATGCCACCATCATTGAGACCCGCAACGGCGGGCTCAAGTGGGTATCGCCGGTTACTCTGGCCTCTTCGGCCGATTTTCACGGGGTCAGTTTCGCCGACGAGAAGCACGGCTGGGCGGTGGGCAGCAAGGGGGCGATTGTCCGGACAACCGACGCCGGGCGGACCTGGACGGCTGTCAACAACGGTTTTGCCGAAAACCTGCGCGGCGTGCAGTTTGCCGACCATGCCCACGGTATCGCAGTCGGGGATCTGGCTAAACACTTCGGCGGTCATCGCGCCGATATCACCTACAAAGGTCGGATTCTAATCAGCGCCGACAGCGGCAAGTCCTGGAACATGCCCAGTGTCAACCCGTCAGGCGAGGTCAACCTGTGGTCGGTCGCTTTTGTCGACACCGAGAATGCCTGGATCGTGGGAGACAGCGGCACCATACTCAAGACCTCCGACGGCGGTGATATCTGGGTCGAGCAGACCTGTCCGGTCGAGGCCGATCTTATTGACGTAGACTTCGTGACGACATCAACGGGCTGGATCGTCGGTTCGAACGGTACCCTTCTGAAGACAACCGACGGCGGCGAGACCTGGACACCTCAGCATGACGGCACCTGCCATGATCTCTTTGCGATCAGCGCCGTCAACTCCGAGGTCGGTTGGGCGGCCGGAACGTATGCCATCCTTCACACGCAAAACGGCGGTCAGCAGTGGTTCGCTCGCAGCAGCGGCACATCTTTACTGCCGACCCTGCAGGCGATCAGTTTCCACGACAGCGACACGGGGTGGGCGGCTGGTTACGGCGGGGTGATTCTGCGTACGACGGACGGCGGGGAGAGCTGGGACTACCAGTTCAACCTGGACAAGAACTGGCTGTTCGATATAGAGTTTTGGGATGTAGCCACCGGCTGGTGCGTTGGCATGCAGGGCGATTTTCCTTACACACCGCTTCTTCTCAGGACAGTTGACGGCGGTCGGACATGGGAAGGGCAGTCGTACGATATTCCCGTGGCTTTTGCAGGGGTAGATTTTGTCGACGCCGTCACCGGCTGGGCGGTCGGCGGTGACTGGGAGACAAACCGGAAACAGGCAATCGTCAAGACGGTGGATGGGGGTGCAAGCTGGACGACCGTTCATTACGATGCCGGGGGCAACAAGCTCAACGATGTCAGGTTCGCCGACAACAGCCACGGCTGGGCGGTGGGCAACGGCGGCGTCATATTGTATACGACTGACGCCGGGGAAAACTGGCAAGAGCCGTCGGAGAACCCCGGCGGGGGCGATCTCTGGTCGGTATTCTTCCGCGATTTGTCCGACGGTTGGTCAGTCGGGTCCGGGGGTACTATTCTGAAAACCGGTGACGGCGGCGATAACTGGGTGGTGCAGCTTCGCGATTCGTCGATAAGTCTTCGTGATGTCGAGTTTTTGGACGCCGACACCGGGTTTGCCATCGGTCAAGGAGGCGTTATTCTCCATACCGGCGATGGCGGAGACACCTGGACGCGGCAGGCGAGCAGTCGCACCGGAGACCTGCTCGACATTCAGTTTCTGGATTCGAAAAACGGCTGGATTGTGGGCGAAGACGGTATCATTCTGTACACGACCTCCGGAGGCCGTTGACGGAAGTTCCTGATACACGCTGAATCGCAGTACTGTATATGCGGGCGGATGTTCTATCGGCCCGTTTCTTTTTGATTTCTTTTAGCCGGACAACTGCTATTTTGCACCTGTTCGTCAACCCACATGACGGAGAGGTGGAGATGCCTGTTAAGATATTGAAGGTTATTTTAGTGATGTTGTTGCTGTCGCCCGGTGTTGTTCCGGCCCAGGATAATCTCGATGTTCTGGAAAGAGTTTTGGCAGAAGTCGGTTTTACGCGCGGCGATCTCGGTTACCGGCCAGC
Source organism: uncultured bacterium (assembly GCA_965602205.1). Classification (GTDB taxonomy): domain Bacteria; phylum Zixibacteria; class MSB-5A5; order GN15; family FEB-12; genus DAOUUR01. The sequence goes on from CBFCYQ010000098.1 coordinate 4,810, forward strand.
CGGTTACTGGAACCGTTTTCCGCTTGATATTCAGTATCGGCTGACGTCTTTTGACGCTCTTTTTTCCGAGCCGCTCAAGCTGTACGATTACGCGGCGGTGATGGCCAACACGGTGGAGTTGTATCTCGACCCGGCCTACGCCGACAGCGCCCACGATGGTGTGTACAAGCTGGTGTACAACCTGGGCGTGGACAAAAAGCTGGGAGGGTTTCGGAGTTACTCGGCCAACCTGCTGCCGGCGCCCGTCGGTGAGGAACCTCTCGCGACGGCAATTGAGAAATTGTTTTCCCTGGCGGGGCGCGAAACCGAGTTTTATACGTTCGGCGCCAAATCCGAGTGGCCCAATTACCGGCAGGAGATAATCGATAAGAGCAAAACCCTGCCCGATTCCGTCAAAATAATATTGGCAGAGTTGCTGGTAAATCTCGGGGAGGCCGTGAAATGGCGCAACCTGGCCTTCCGCAACTGCGACCGCGACGATATGGAGAAGGCCCAGAGCATCCGCGATCTGGCCAGTACGCAATCCGACGGTATGGTTTACTATGCCGAGCTGGACGATCTTGCCGGCAGTATCGACTGGGCCTCGCTGCACTACGCGGCCCTTAAGGTTGCCGCCGCCACCGAAGCCGCCGAGGCCGCGCTGCAGCGGTTCGCGCGCGAGGTGCCGCCGGATTTTCAGATGGAATTTGACACGCCGTTCGGCCGCATCGCGGTCTTTTCGCCCGGTCAAAAAACCGGTAAAGGCGCACCATCGAAAAGCACCACGCCAAGGGAGGCAGTTCGGCCGGGCTGGTATGAGTACCGGGTGGAGCGGTGCCTGCTGGTGGTTGACCTCGGACGGGACATGATTTACCAGGGTTCACCGGGGGCATCATCACCTGACTGTCCCGTTTCGGTGCTGATCGATCTGGACGGCGATGATTATTATGGCTTCGAGGAAGCCGAGTACCCGCCGTCGACGGGAGTGGGCCTGTTGGGAGTAGGCATGGTCCTGGACAGCCGGGGAGACGACCACTATAACGGTTCCGTGTTCGCGCAGGGGGCCGCATTGTTCGGGGTGGGCGTTCTGCGGGACAAGGCCGGCAGCGATACGTACCGCGCCAGCCTGTCGGCGCAGGGCTGCGGATATTTCGGTATCGGACTCTGTCTCGACAGCGAGGGCGATGATACGTATTACCTGTACGGTGACGGCCAGGGGATGGGTGGCGTCGGCGGCGGCATCGGTGTCTGCGCTTCTTTCTCGGGCAACGACAAGTATACCGCCGAGCCGTACTCGGAAGTTTTCAATCGCGGCGATTACCACAGCGAAAACAAGATTAACGGCAATACCGCCCAGGGAGCCGGGTTCGGGCGTCGTGGTGACGGTTCCGACGGTCATGCCTGGGCCGGCGGCCTGGGTGCGATTATCGATATTCATGGCGACGACCATTACTATTCAGGCAACTGGACTCTCGGCGTGGGTTACTGGTTCGGCACCGGCATCGCGATTGACCGTAACGGCAACGACATCTACGAATCGTGCTATTTTACCCAGGGTTCCGGAGCGCATTACTGTAACGGTATCCTTGTCGACGAAGGCGGTGACGACCGGCATGAGCTTTTCGAAACGGCCGGGGCCGGCCTGGGTTTCGGCTGGGATTATACGAACGCCCTGCTGATAAACAAAGGCGGCCAGGATATTTACCGGGCCAAAATGATATCCATGGGGCTGGCGCAGATCCGTTCCAACGCTTTCCTGGTCGACATCGGCGGCGATGACAGCTATTACCTGGGTCAGGGAACGCCGGGACTGGGGGAGGCTACCTATCGGCAGGATTACGAAAAGCCGTCGCGCCTGACACCATACTATACATATGCGAAATCGTTCGGAGGTTTCATTGATATCGGGGGCCGGGATCAGTATTACGAGTTTACCGAGGGCGAGCAGAAGGCGCATCCACGGGCGAAAAATAACGCTCTCTGGCTGCAGCCGGCGCGGACGGACACGACTTTCGGCGCCGGCAATTTCGGGGTGGGCATCGACACCGACGAGGGCACGGTGCCGGAGTTTTTCAAGTGGGACAGGTAGATTGATAGCCCCGGTCAGATTTTGCCGAGGACGCTGCGGAGGTAGTTGAGGCGCTCGTTTTCATTCACCGGCCCGAGGTCGATTATCACCTGCGAGCGGCCGGTCAGGGAGAACTCCAGCGGGCAGTCAGTGGCCTTACGAAAAGCTTCGACCTCCTGCCGTTGGAGGCTGCGGTCACTCTTATAGAAGAGATTGGCGGTGCCGTGTTTGATCTTGACTTTCTCCAGCTCAATCGCGGCGGCCGCAATTTTCACGGCCGTAGCCTCGATGAGGTTCACGGTTGAGGCTGGCAGGGGGCCGAATCGGTCGATTATTTCTTCACGAAGGTGTTCGACCTCGTCGAGGGTGCGGGCATCGGCCAGCCGGCGGTAGATATCCACTTTCTGCTGGCGGTCGCTGACGTAATCCTCGCTGATGTAGGTTTCGAGGTCAATCTCGAGTTTGGTTTCGGGCAGGCGCTGAATCTCCTGGCCTTTCAGGTGGGCGATGGCTTCCTCGAGCAGCCTGTTGTAGAGGTCGAATCCGATTTCCTCGATAAAGCCGGATTGTCGGGCACCCAGCAGAGTGCCGGCGCCACGTATTTCCAGATCGCGCATAGCCAGCGCAAACCCCGAACCCAAATCCGAGTGGGCTTCGAGCGCGCGCAAGCGTTTAACAGCATCGGCCTTGAGCAGGCGCATCTGGGGGGTGAGCAGGTAGGCGTAGGCGCGATGAGTGCTGCGCCCGACCCGGCCGCGAATCTGGTAGAGCTGGGCCAGGCCGAAACGGTCGGCGCGATTGATGATGATGGTGTTGGCCGTCGGTATGTCGAGGCCCGATTCAATAATCGAGGTGCAGAGAAGGACATCGTGACGCCCGGCCAGAAAAGCGAGCATGATGCCTTCGAGGGACTTTTCATGCATCTGACCGTGAGCCACCCCGATTTCCACCTGCGGAACGATCTTTTTCAGGTAGTGGTGCATGGCCTCGATGGTCTGCACCCGGTTGTGCACAAAAAACACCTGGCCGCCGCGGTCGACCTCGCGGAGGACAGCCGTGGCGATTATGGCCGGGTCGAATTCGACGATTTCGGAGATGATCGGCAGGCGGTCTTTGGGCGAGGTGTTGATTATGGACATGTCGCGGACACCCATAAGGGACATCTGGAGCGTGCGGGGTATGGGCGTGGCCGTCATCGAGATGGTGTCGACGGTGGCTTTTAGTTGGCGCAGTTTCTCCTTGTGTCTGACACCGAAGCGGTGCTCTTCATCGACGATCAACAGGCCCAGGTCCCGGAAGGCCACATCCTTCGACAGCAGTCGGTGGGTGCCGACGACCAGTTCGATTTTGCCTTCGGCCATATCCTGGATGATGGCCAACTGCTGTTTACGTGTGCGGAAGCGCGAAAGCATTTCGAGATTTATGGGAAACTCGGAAAACCTCTCGGTAAAGGTTTGGTGGTGCTGCTGTGCCAGAATAGTTGTCGGCACCAGCACCGCCACCTGCTTGCCGTTTTCGATGGCCTTGAAGGCCGCCCGCACCGCGACTTCGGTTTTTCCATAACCGACATCACCGCAGATAAGGCGGTCCATCGCCTCCTCATCTTCCATGTCCCGCTTGACATCGCCGATGGCCTTCAATTGGTCGGGCGTTTCTTCATAGATGAAGGAAGCTTCGAGCTGTTTCAGCCAGACGGTGTCGGTGCCGAAAGCAAAGCCTTTTTTGGTTTTGCGCTCGGCGTACAACTCGATCAGATCGGCGGCCATGTCGTCAATGGCCTTTTTGGTCTTTTTCTTGAGCTTCTCCCAGCCGGGTCCCCCCAGGGCCGTCAGGGTCGGGGCGGAGTCCTTTCCGGAATACTTCGATACGCGGTTAAACTCTTCAATGGGCACATAAAGCCGGTCCTTGCCGAAGTACTCGAGCAGCAGGCAGTCGCGGTTGCGGGCGTCGACGGTGATGGTCTTGAGTCCCAGGTAGCGGGCAATGCCGTAATCGGTATGGACGACATAATCGCCGGTGTCAAGGCTGGAGTAGTCGGAGATGGCCACACCTTCCCGGTACTTTTTCTTCCGCACCCGGCGATGGTAGCGGCTGAATATTTCGTGGTCGGTCAGGACGGCAAAACCGCCGTCAGAACATACAAAGCCACCTTTGAGGTCGGCCACTTCTATTGCCGGCAGGCGCGTGAGGTCGGCTTTTTCGGCAATCAACTCGCCGAGCCGGGTGGCCTGGCCGGCCGTGTCGGTAGCGATGAAATGATCGAGGCCGGACTGCCGGAATTGCCGAATGGATTTGCCGAGGAGGTCGAGACGAGAAGCAAAGACGGGGTGCGGCTGACAGCCGAAATCGATCACGTTTTTGCGCCCGCCGCGAAAAGGCAGGCGGTCGATGTGCCGACGGGTCTTCAGACGGTCGAAGACGTCGTCGGGAGGGTAGTAGTATTCTTCCGGCGGCGGCAGGCTGACCATGCTGTTTTTCAATCGTTCATGAAGCGCCCAGGCTTCGGCCATGATGGAATCGGCCTCGGTGTGGAGGGTACTTTCACCCTCGAAAATGACCAGGCTGTCATCACTGATGTAGTCAAGGAGGGAACCCTGTTTTATACCGAACATCACCGACAGCCACTCGAGGCCGGGCAATTCCGGGTCGTTAAGGTAGCGGCGGCGGATGTAGTCAGCGTCATCATCAGGCAGGTTACTTACGTAGCCTTCCAGCGTCTTCAGAGTTATGGGTATCTCACGTTTGGGCAACAGGCTGACGTGGTCGATTTTTCTAAGGGTACGCTGAGTGGCTACGTCAAACTCGCGGATGGTGTCGACTTCGTCGCCGAACAGTTCCACCCGGACGGGTGCCTCAGCCCCCGGAGAGAAGAAGTCCACCAGGCCGCCGCGCAGGGAGAAATCGCCGATCTCCTCCACCACCGGGACCCGGTGGAAGCCGAGTTTTACCAGCTTGTCCACCAGTTCGTCAAGGTCAGCCTCGGCGCCCCGGCTGAG